>NZ_JBMDWJ010000384.1:0-29004 GCF_048595215.1 Siphonobacter sp. | reverse complement strand
GATGGTGTTACAACACCTGGCTCTGAAACTGGGTATTGCTACGGGTCGTGATCTGGCTCAAGCCTGCCGCGATCAGTTTTCTCGTCCGGTTGGTTTAACCTTGTGGATACTGGCTGAAATTGCCATTGCTGCGACTGATGTCGCGGAAGTACTGGGATCAGCCATTGCCCTTAATCTACTCTTTGGGTTACCGCTCACCGTCGGCGTAGTCATTACGATTCTTGACGTATTGGTGATTCTGTACTTTCAGAATCGGGGTTTTCGGGCCCTGGAAAGCATCGTAGGTGGGCTTATTTTCGTTATCCTCTGCTGTTTCATTTATCAGATGGTGGCTTCCCATCCGAGTTTGCCAGCCATTGTTCAGAACCTGATCCCCCGGCCTGAAATTGTCATGGATCGGCATAAATTGTACGTGGCGATCGGGATTCTGGGAGCTACCGTAATGCCGCACAATCTGTACCTGCACAGTAGCATCGTCCAAACGCGAGGCTTCACGCGTGATGAAAGAGGTCGCCGGGAAGCCGTGAAGTTTGCTACGCTTGATTCTACCCTGTCTCTGTTTCTGGCTTTTTTCATCAATGCGTCTATCCTGATTGTGGCGGCGGCGGCTTTTCACAGTACAGGCAATCAAAGCGTTGCTGACATTACGGATGCCCATCGTTTACTCGACCCCGTTCTGGGCGTAAAGCTGGCCGGCATTTCCTTCGCCGTAGCCCTGCTGGCAGCGGGTCAAAACTCGACGGTAACGGGTACACTGGCCGGTCAGATCGTGATGGAAGGCTTTCTGAATTTACGTCTGAAACCCTGGATTCGCCGACTTCTTACTCGGTCCATCGCCATCATTCCGGCGTTTGTCGCTACGCTTTTGTACGGCGAAAAAGGCACGTCTGAACTGTTGGTATTCAGTCAGGTCGTCCTGTCTATTCAGCTCAGCTTTGCGGTAGTGCCGCTGGTTTGGTTCACTTCCCAAAAGAGTCTGATGGGTTCGTTCGTTAATTCGCGGTGGCTGAGTATCACCAGCTGGATCATTGCAGCGATTATTTTCGTACTGAACCTATATTTGATTATTGCCAGTTTTTAGAGACTGACTATCGCTTGTACAACTTCCCATCTTTCATGACCAACTTCACTTTTCGTAGTTGGTTGATCTGCTGGGTAGGATCACCTTCAACGGCAATCAAATCCGCGAGTTTTCCGGTCTTTACTTCGCCCAGCTTCGGCTGCCCAAACACTTGGGCGGGTACCGAAGTAGCGGATCGAAGCACGTCGAGCGGTTTCATCCCATATTCTTGCATGAGTTCCATTTCGCGTACATTGTCGCCGTGTGTGAATACACCCACATCTCCACCCATCACAATCGTCACGCCGGATTCGAGAGCCGCTTTAAAGCTTTTTCGTTTCTGTACTATTCGCTCCGGTTCGGGATCCTGTCCTTTTTTCCAGCCCCGGTACTGACTGATAGCATCACTAGCGGCTAAGGTGGGGCAATACGCAACGCCTTTGCTTTTCATCAATCGAAATAACTCAAGCGTCCCGACGTCTCCGTGTTCGATGGTTTTGCAACCGCCCAGAATCGCTCGCCGGATGCCTTCTTCGGTAGACGCGTGAGCAATGACTGAACGTCCCGACGAGGCCGCTACTTTCACCATTAACTCGATTTCCTCCTGGAGAAAGGTTGGCTTAGCCTCACCCATGAGTCCCCAGCGGTAATCCGCGTAAATTTTTACAACATCAATACCGCGGCCAATTTGTCCGCGTACGGCCTGAATAAGTCGATCCTGTCCATCGGCTTCTTCGGCTCCCTGCGGTACGTTAGTGCGGGTGTTGTAGCCTTTGGGTCCGTAACTACCCGTAGCGATCAAGGCCCGGCCTACCGTAATCATGCGAGGGCCGGGAATGATCCCTTTCTCGATGGTTTGTTTGAGCCCAACGTCATCAAAATCGGCTCCTTCAGTACCCAAATCCCGTACGGTCGTAAAACCCGCCAGTAACGTTTTTTCGGCGTGTACCACGGCCCGGGCGGCCCGTTCCATAGGCGATTCCCGTAATACCTGATCGTCCCAGGAGGTCTCATTATACGGATGCAGGAACAGGTGCGAATGGCCCTCGATCAATCCCGGCAGTAAGGTTTGATTTTTCAGTACGATAACCTCGGCTCCGGCGGGCGGCTGCAAGTTGGGTCCTACGGCACGAATCTGAGTTCCGGTTACCAGTACCTGCCAACCCGTATACACGTCCATTCCGTCGAATACGCGGTCTGGAATGAGTACGAACGATGATTGGGCTTGACTCAGCGATGTAGTCAGGAAGAGTAGAGCGAGTAATTTTCTAAGCATGGTGGAAGAAACGAGCGGTGGTACGAACGTTCGAAAATAATTGAATCGCTTCGTATTTCCCCTTAAATACACAAAAGCCCGAATCCAGAATGAATCCGGATTCGGGCTTTTTTACTGCTATACATCGAAGATTAACTTACTTCAGATTCTTTAAATCCACCAGATCCATATCGGTGTACGTATAGTTTTCTCCGGCCATTGCCCAGATAAACGAATAGTTCGACGTACCCGCTCCCGAGTGAATGGACCACGGCGGCGATAAGATTGCCTGATAGTTGTTCACCAGCAAGTGCCGGGTCTGTTGGGGTTCACCCATAAAGTGAAATACCCGCTGATTTTCGGGAACGTCAAAATAGAAATACGCTTCCATCCGACGATCGTGTACGTGAGCCGGAATCGTATTCCAAATGCTACCTGTACTGAGAATCGTAAGGCCCATAACCAGCTGGCAGGACTCCAGGCCTTCCGCGTGGATGTATTTATAAATCGTCCGTTCATTGGCCGTTTCTTTCGAACCAGCGTTGACGGGCGAAGCGCCTTCTTTCGTCAGTTTGGCATTGGGGCAAATCCGGTGAGCGGGTGTTGAAGCCAGGTAGAATACCGCAGGCTGAGCCGGATCAGCACTGGCAAAGGTTACGTTCATCGTGCCTTTACCCAGGTACAACGCTTCGTATTTGCTAAGCTCGTAGCGTTCTTCGTTGGCCGAAACGATGCCCGGACCGCCAACGTTGATGATACCCAGTTCGCGGCGTTCGAGGAAGTAGTTGGCACGTAATTCGTCGTAGGTAGGTAGTGAAATTTCCTGACTAACGGGTTTCACGCCTCCCACAATAAAACGGTCATAGTGCGAATACGTAAACTGGATTTGATCGTCGGCAATGACGTTCTCTACCAGGAATTGTTCCCGCAAACGGTCGGTATCATAATGCCGAACGTCATCAGGGTGGTGTGCATAGCGAGTCTGCATGAGTAGAATAATAATGGCTTCAGAATATGAAATAGACGAGAATCAAGCATTCGTACCCTTCAATTCCCAAAGAAGCGAACCAATCCTGACTATCTTTGTTTTCAGTTTACAGTTTTCGGTCTACTGTTTTCAGTTGTACTAGCTGACGATACCCTTCTTAGCTAGATATGAAGCTTTTGAGCATTTTGATTATCCAGCTCATCTATTCTTTATTTGCCTTCAATGGCTAATAACTAAACTACTGTAGACGACAAACCGAAAATTGTAAACTGAAGACTGGCAACTGAAAATCGAATCCATTGAAATCCCTCGCTTATCTCAATAAATACCTCTGGAAGTACAAGGGTACCCTGTTTCTGGGAACATTGTTTACCATTATTTCCAACCTTTTTGGAATTATTCCCGCCCAGATTGTCCGGCATTCGCTGGATCTGGTAAAGGAAACACTGGATTTGTACTTCCTCTTCGATGGCACCAAGGTACAGGCTAATATCTACCAGGATTTCTCGTATAACATTCTCATTTACGGTCTGCTCATTCTGGCGATGGCCTTACTGAAAGGGGTTTTTCTCTTTCTGGTTCGGCAAACGCTCATTGTCATGTCCCGCCTGATTGAGTATGATCTGAAGAATGAGATTTATAATCACTACCAAACGCTCCCCCTGAGTTTTTACCGGCGGCACAACACGGGTGATCTGATGGCCCGTATCTCCGAGGACGTCTCGAAAGTACGGATGTACGTAGGCCCCAGTATCATGTACGGACTCAACCTGATTACGCTGTTCATTATGGTAATCAGCTATATGGTGTCCGTTAGTCCGCACCTAACTTTTTATGTGCTGTTACCCTTACCGATACTTTCGATCAGTATCTTCTTCGTGTCGAGCGTTATGAACAAACGTTCGGAAGAAATTCAGCGGAATCTGTCTCAGCTTTCCACCAACGCCCAGGAAGCTTTTTCCGGTATTCGGGTACTGAAAGCGTACGTACAGGAAACGTTCTCCACCCGGCAGTTCGAAAAGCAATCCGAGAGCTACCGTAATAAATCCCTGAGTCTGACCAAAGTAGACTCCATGTTTACTCCGCTAATTTTTGTCTTGGTGGGTTTATCGAACATTCTTTGCGTATACGTGGGGGGGCAGGAAGTCATTGCGGGTCGATTGACGCCCGGTAACATTGCCGAGTTTCTGATTTACGTGAACATGCTGACCTGGCCCGTAACGGCTCTGGGCTGGACGACCTCGCAAATCCAGCGGGCAGCGGCTTCGCAGGAACGGATCAATGAGTTTCTGAATCAGAAAACGGACCTGATTTCTACGGAAAATCTGGAGAAAGAAATTGCGGGTGATGTGGAGTTTAAACACGTCACGTTCATTTACCCAGATTCGGGGATCGTGGCTTTGAAAAATTTCAACCTCCGCATCAAGGCGGGAGAAACCGTAGCAATCCTGGGCGGTACAGGTTCGGGTAAGAGTACGTTAGCCAGTTTACTCACGCGGATGTACGACGCTTCTTCGGGGGATATTCTGATTGACCAAACGCCGATTCAATCGTATCAGATTCCGGCCCTACGTCGTCAGATGGGTTACGTACCGCAGGATGTCTTCTTGTTCTCAGATACAATTTCCAACAACGTTCGCTTTGGCTTACCGGATCTTTCGCAGGAAAAAGTAGTTCAAGCAGTTCGGGATGCAGACTTGTACGCGAACATCGTAGACTTCCCCGAAGGATTCGACACCAAAATTGGTGAACGCGGGATTACGCTTTCCGGTGGACAGAAACAACGCCTTAGCATTGCCCGAGCGATTGCTCGTGAACCCAAGATTCTGATTCTGGATGACTGCCTATCGGCCGTGGATACGCAAACGGAAGCGACGATTCTGAATAACCTGAAAGGCATCATGGCGAACCGTACGTCGGTCATCATCAGTCACCGGGTTTCTTCGGCTAAACTGGCCGATCAGATTGTACTACTCGATGACGGTGCCATTGTGGAACAGGGTACGCACGAAGAATTGATGAAGCGAAACGGAGCGTATCGGGAACTTTACGAGAAACAGCTACAGGGCGAAGAGGCTTAAGCGAACGCCTGTACTGCCTGCCATACACCCAATAAGATGAAGCCCCAACCCGTCAGTAACCGGATGGTTTGGGGCTGAATTTTATCCAGAATACGCTCTCGGTTTACCGACGTTAGTTTGGCATACAGGTAGTTCATCGCAAATGAACCTCCCGTAGCTCCAAGGATAAAGAACAGCTCATGTCCAAACGAGTCCAGCGATAAACCCGGCTTGCTATTGAACCATACTGTGGTGACCAGCCAAAAGGGTACCAACTGCGGATTACACAAGTTCAATACCATCGCTTTCGTGAAAGCTGACCGATTGGCGGGCGATGCACTTTCCTGCTTTTCTACATCAGGAGTTGACTTCTTTTGCAAGGTAAGAAATCCGATGATCAGCAGGATAGGAATGACCGACCATTGAAACCAGATCAGTACATCGGGTACCTGCTGCAACCAGCGAAAGCTGTAAATGGCCAATGCACTGCCTAATATCTCAGGTAAAGACGCTCCTATGGCAGCCCATAAGCCTACCCGCAGGTTTTTTTGCATAACTACCTGCACAATACTAAGCTTGACCGGTCCCGGGTAAATAGAACCCAGACAACCGATAATAAAGGTTACTGTAAAAATCCATAAAATTTTCATGATGGTCTGGGCTGAGAGGTGGGTATTCTCGCAACCCTAGGTAGGTCTATTTGTCAAAAAGGTATTCCAGACCATTTTCCTTAATTCCACCAGTACAGGAACGTTTGCCAAAGCCCTACGGCGATGAAAAGTAGACCGATGATTCGCTCCATCCACTCAATCTTAATGTGTTTGAGTAATTGGTTTTCGTAGCGTAAGGCCAGCTTTGCGTAACTGAACTGCAAGGCGAAAGCCCCTAAGCTGGCTCCCATGACAAAGCCTAACTCGTGCCAGCCGGATTGTACTTTGAGCCAGTGATAAGCCTGATAATTTAGTAGAATGGCAAACCAGTACAAAGGCAGTTGGCCATTTAAAAAAGACAGAAATAAGCCCTTGGCAAAGGCCCAGCGGGGTGTACTAGATTGGGGAAGCTCTTGCTGAGTATTGGGTTTTCGCAGTAACGCAGCGATACCTAACAGAAACAGAACTGGGATGACGAGTAACTGCAGGGATTTAAGCCAACTGGGGTAACGTTCAACAAATTGCACGCCCTGCAAAGCCAGATAGCCGTACGGAATTTCAACGATTGCTCCACCCAAACCTATCCACAAAGCAGCGTAGAAATTTTTCCTCAATACGGCTTGTATAACCGATAGATTCACTGGCCCTGGATGGACCGAACCCAAAAAGCTGATGACGAATGTTACGAGAAAAATACAGGCTGTTTTCAAGGGAAAATCAAATCAGCCACAAAAATAAAAAGATCGCCAGTAACCAGCGATCTTCAGGTACAAGTAGTTCGGTAAGTTTATGCCTTCAGAGATTTCGCTACGCGAACGGCCTCCGTAATTTTATCGGCAATAGCCTGCCATTCATTCGCTTCTACCAATGCTTTCGGGAAAAGCTGTGAACCAATTCCGACACCGCGTGCACCCGCATCGAACCAGCTTTTCAGACTGGCTTCGGTAGGTTCTACGCCGCCCGTTACTACAATATCCGTCCAGGGCATGGGGCCTTTGATGGCTTTCACAAAATCGGGTGAGGACGCTTGGCCGGGGAATAACTTGACGATTTCCGCTCCCCACTCTTCGGCTTTGGAGATTTCCGAAAGGGTGAAACAACCCGGCATCCAGGCAATTTTCCGACGGTTACAAGTGATCGCTACATCCTGATGCAAGACTGGAGCTACTACGAAATCCGCTCCTAGCTGAATGAACAGCGTAGCCGAAGCCGCATCCACAATGGTACCCGCTCCAACCACCAGATCAGGGAAGTTTTTCTTACCAAATTTCCGCAGTTCGGAGTACGTTTCATGAGCGTAATCGCCACGGTTCGTAAATTCACAAATCCGAATGCCCCCTTCGTAGCAGGCCGTCAGGATTTTCTTCGCTACTTCTAAATCATTATGGTGGAAAATCGGCATAATCGGATTTTCCAGTAAGGTTTGATAAACCTGCAAACGGGTGAAACTTGCCATGTTTTAGTTTTCAGTTTACTGTTTTCAGTTTTCAGTCCGCTGTCTTCAGTTTTCAGTTTAAGTCTATCTGTGAATCCTAGATGACTTTAAGGTTGAACGGTTTAACTGAAAACCCAAAACTGAAAACTGTACCTATCGACTCAGCCGTCCGCTCGTGTCGCCGCTCATGACGGTTTCGATTTCGGCTACGGAGGCCAGATTGAAATCGCCTTCGATGCTGTGTTTTAATGCGGAAGCTGCCGTCGCGAAATCAATGGATTTCTGATCGGAAAAGCCTTGAATTTGTCCGTATATGAACCCAGCCAGGAAGGCATCTCCCCCACCGATTCGGTCCACCATCGGTACCATCTCGTGCGTCAAAGTCTGTACAAGGTCTTCGCCATTCCAGCAACGTCCTTGTAGGGTGTTGTGCGAAGCCGAAAGAGAGCCCCGTTTGGTATTGATGATCTTTTTGACGCGGGGAAACTTCTCCTGAATTTGTCGGCAAATGGAAATAAAGCCCTTTTCCTGCGTGTTGGGCGTAATATCGAATAACTCTTCGGCGTCGCCTTTCCCACAAACAATTACATCGCAACCGGCCGTTAGCTCGGTCATGACTTCAGCCGCAGTAGATCCCCATTTCCAGAGGTTTTTTCGGGAATTAACATCCGCTGAAACCGTGATACTCATCCGATTCGCTACGGCAATGGCGTCGCGACAGGCCTGAGCAGCTCCTTCGGAAATTGCTGGGGCGATGCCCGTAAAATGAAACCACTGAGCATCCGCCAGGATATGCTCCCAATCGAGTTCCTTCGGGTCAAGCTGAGCAAAGGCTGAATTTGTACGATCGTAAATGATACGGCTGGCCCGCATCATGGCTCCGGTTTCCAGGAAATAAGTACCAATACGATCTCCGCCGTATAAAATATCCTGCGTTTCCACGCCATACCGACGGTAGGCCGCCGCAGCGGCGTATCCCCAATCGTTATCGGGAAACCGAGTTACGTGACTGGCTGGAATGCCGAGGTACGCCAGAGCGGCTGCCACGTTGGCTTCTCCACCACCGAAATTCACATTTAGACTTGTAGTCTGAACAAAACGGGCGAAGCCCGGCGTACTGAGCCGGAGCATAACCTCGCCAAAAGTGACAACTTTTTTCATGTAGGGTAGCAATCCTTGGGACAGGTACTGAAAGAATTTAGTAGGAGCCTAACTCTGCTTTCGACCCAAACGGATACTAAATCCTTTTCTAATATAGACAAAAGACGTTAGGAAGGGATAGATACCCCGAGTTACCGGGAGAATCGAGTCATAGATTTATGAAGGTTCCACTCCCCAGATTCATTTTCGTCGGGTATATACAACGGTCCAGAGCCCATTATATATACCCGACGAACGGTATACTTCCCTACTAAACAAGGCATTACGCTATTGACTCCACTCCGTAGGCGTACGGTCCCAGCGGTGATTTTTGAGTTCGTCCAGTAGTTCCGTAGAAAGGCCTTTGCCATCGGCAGTAGCCATATTGGCTTCGACATTACGGATTTTTCGCATCCCCGGAATGATCGTTCCGACGTCGGGATTGCTCAAGATAAAGCGTAAAGCCATTTCGGGCAAGTTCATTCCTTCCGGAACCAGCGGCTTCAACGCTTCGGCGTGATCGACGCTGGCATTCAGGTTCTCGGGAACGAAGTAGGTGGAACGCCAGTCGTCCGCCGGAAACGTAGTATCCTTGGTCAGATTACCCGTTAGGGTGCCTTCGTCGAAGGGTACCCGAGCAATTACGGCAACATCGAGTTCCTTACAAAGCGGGAACAAATTATCTTCCGGAGCCTGATCAAAGATGTTGTAGATTACCTGTACCGAAGAAATCAATCCCGTACGCAGGGTTTGCAGTACATTATCCGGCTCCCAACGATTCACCGAAATGCCCCAGTGGGCCACTTTCCCTTCTTTCGTCAGTTTTTCAACGGCTTCTTTCCAGTCGTCCTGATCAGCCCAAGCGTCTTCCCAAACGTGAAACTGTTGCAGGTCAATCTGTTCAACCTTCAGGTTTTTCAGACTTTTTTCGGTGTATTCAATGATGTGTTCGGCCGGAAAGCATTCACTCAGCGTATAGTCCGGCTTGGAAGGCCACCTGAAGTTTTTAGGTGGAATTTTCGTAGCCGCATACAATCGTTTTTCGGGATTTCGTTTCAACAACTCCCCTAAAATTTCTTCGCTTTTACCGGCTCCGTAGCCCCAAGCCGTATCAAAAAAGTTACAGCCTAATTCCACCGAGCGATCCAGCGAACGATTCACTTCTTCAATATCGGAACCCGTCCAGCCCGCGAGTCCCCACATGCCGTAACCCATCTCAGAAACCTTCCAATCAGTACGGCCAAATCTGCGGTAATTCATAGTTACAAAGAGGTTATGATCAACGTATAGTGATCCGTAAGTTTTTTCAAAGGTATACAGGTTTACGAGTAAAAACTGCGTTGTCCACGTTTTCAAGGCCTCAATCTTTCACTCGCTCATCCAGTCGGGTGTGATTCTACCGTAGAGGTCTTTTACGGACCCAAAACCAATCACATCCTGCATGGGCGGATTTTCGGAAACTTCAGCTGCCCGCATGACTTTTCGGGACCCGTGTTTATCACGAAGTTCGTAGTATACTTTCCGGAGTTTATCTTTTCGCACATTGTCTTCAAACAACTGATACTGCACCAATTGATCAGGAATAAACTGATGTACGCCAATTCCGAGAGCTACCAATCCGGAATTGAATAGCGATTCGGAGGAGTGATTCCACTGAGCCTTGGTTTGTGCCCGTTTCAGTATCAGATTAAATAAAGCTACGCCGTCCTGCACAGGTGTTTGAAATTGCATATCATCCTGATAGGTTCGGCCTTCCTCGTATTTAGCCCAGAAATGGGCCGTTTTACAGAAGACGCTTTGCTGTACCATCCGACGCTCCAGGGTCTGGCAAAGCATAAACAGAATCTGTTGCAAGATCTCCGGCGACCGCCGCTGACTACGTGAGAGCTGCCGCATGGCCTGCATGCTCTTGTAAGCAGAAGTGTACTCGGTATCGACTTCGTAGAAATTAAGTCGCAGATGCCAGTGCCAGCCTACGATACTGCGACACGCCGCCCGTAAAAACTCCGGATCGGCGTAGCGAAGCTGGAGGGGCGTTTCGATCCCGGACTTTTGCAGACGTTGGGCCATGCCGTGACCAATACCGGGTAAATCCGTCAGTTCAAGCTGATTCAGGATTAAATCAATATTACCAGGAGAAATAACCGTTAGTCCATTCGGCTTGATTAAATCCGAACCCAGTTTGGCCAGAAACGCATTGGGAGCAATACCGATCGAACACTGTAGATAATCGCCTACTTCCTGATGAATGGCTTTTTTAATGGCCCGAGCTACGGGTTCGAGATCGTGGTAGATGAGTCGGTGATTACTTAAAATGACGATGGCTTCGTCGATACTCCGGGGAATGACCTGATCCGAAAACCGGCGTAGGATCTGCATGATCTTCGTGTGGTAGTCACGGTACTTGTCCGGCGTAGTCGTGAGCGGTACCAAATCCGGACAGAGGCGTATGGCTTCATTCAATCGCATTCCTAACTTAATCCCACGTTTTTTTGCTTCGATGGAAGGAGCAATGACACAGCCATATTGGCCCGTATACACGCATACCGCCACAGGTCGTCCCCGCAGGTAAAAATTGTCCTGCTGTTCACAACTGGCAAAAAAACTGTTCATATCCACGAACAGTACGGCCGCTCCAGGAGGTATACTGAATTCGTTCATGGACTCAAATTCAGTACTTTATGATTAAAAAAACAAATGTTTTGAACAAATTTTAAAGCCAAAATAGAGCTTTTAAAAATCTATTGAATGAAAAATATGTACATTTTGTATACTTTGTCTGGTTTTATTATACAAACTCACGAATATTTGACAGCTCTCCTGTTCCTCTAATTAGCCGATCAACAAACCGATTTCAACAAAAAAGGTCGCCCGAATGAGCGACCTTTCTCTTACTGAAACTAGATTTTACACCGTAAAACTATCAGCCCATTTATAGGCCTCGATCAGTTTTTTCTCGCCTTCCGCTCCACCTACGGAAATGCCGTGTTCCATACCGAAAATGAAATCCCGGTTGGTTGCCTTCATTTTTTTATAGATGTGTTTGAAGATATTCTGGTAATTGATTTCGCCGGAGCCGGGTTCGTTCCGGCCGGGGTTGTCACCCATCTGGAAGTAACCAATTTCATTCCAGGTCCAGTCGATATGCGGAATGATATGGCCTTCGTTTTTCTGCATGTGGTAAATGTCAAACAGAATTTTGCAGGAAGGACTATTCACGGCCCGGCAGATTTCGTAGGTCTGATCTGACGTTCGTAGATACAAATCGGGCGTATCGCTCAAGGGTTCCAGTACCATAATCAATCCGTGCGGTTCGAGCATCTCGGCTCCCCGACGCAGGGCATCGATCACGTTACCCGTCTGGACACCTATAGGAAGATTACGCTGAAAATCGCCCGGTACTACCGTCGTGTATTTAGTCCGGCAACGCTTGGCTACTTCAATGGCATTCTGACAACCCTTCAGGAAAATATCCAGGTGTTCTTTCTTGCCCGCAGCCAGGGTGTTGGCTCCATTGCCCCCTTTGTGCAGGACAAACACGCCCATTTCCATACCTAGCTTATTGAGCAGATCCCCCATTTTAGTTTGCTCTTCGGCCGGGCGACCCGTCATACCGTTGTCCTCCAGAGCCTTAAAGCCCTGGTCGGCCATAAATTCAATCTGCTTGTATAGGTCTTTGCCGCCCAGGTTATCAAACATCCCTAAGTGCGGAGCGTACCTGAGCTTGAATGTATTTTTGGGGGGAGTAGCAGTTACCTGAGATAAACCGCCTAAAGCTGCCACTCCGGCGGCGGCAGATAAATTCTTAACGAACGTTCGACGTAGCATGTCTTGTAGTTAGAGGCATTGATTACTCGCAAAAAAACGAAACCCTGACCGCAACTAAAACATTCGGGTGACTTTTCGGAAAAGAATTTGTGGGGTACGCTATGATTCTTGATCTCTTACTACTTATCAACTACCTGAAGAGTTCATCGAAGAATCGTTGGGGGCAGCTATTCTGTACTGCTAATCTGGTTCTTCTTATAGATCTGTCCACTGCAAAGAACCAATATTTACAAATTTTTGAATACGCAGTCATTCTTTCAACGACGCTTTTCCGTAGATATAAGCTCTGATTAATTGGTTTGGATTTAGTCGTATCCCTTATTAAAACGCGTTATGCATGGTTTGACTGCAAGCATGGTACTATACGGACTATTAAACCTCTCCTTTGCACTTGTATCCAATTAAATATTCCAAGTTTCTGGGCAGTCTTTTGAAGTACAAACGACAAGCCTTTACAAGAAAATACTTATTTTTGACACTGCGGTTTTAAGGAAGAGACGTATTCTATGGAACTAAAGAGACGTTCTGACCGTTTTTTAATAATGCTATAAATGATCATCCACCTTCGCCATTGATGCAAAAGTAGTTTCACCAACCAAACGAACACTCAATGAACAAGTCCCTAACGTTAGTGGCTGTGACAGCCCTAGTACTTGCGTTATCCTTTGGATTTATCAACCCTTTTTCTTCCTTTACTACTGAGAAAAAAGCTCCCCTTGTTACGACCAAGACGATTGCTCCTGAACAGGAATGGGTTAGCCTGTATGATTCGCTAAAATTAGAGTCTTTAGGTTTATCTTCTGAAGCATTCCATTACGCCTGGTACGGTTTTCAGCAAATGAAACTCGAACAGCCGGTGATAGCCATTGCTGATTTCAGCCAGTCTTCCCGTAACAAGCGGTTATACGTCATTGATTTGCTAAAAAAGAAACTCATTTATAATACCTACGTGGCTCATGGTATGAATTCGGGTCAGGAATTCGCTCAGCGTTTTTCTAACAACGATTCCTCACACCAATCCAGTCTGGGTTTTTACCGGACCATGGGTACCTATCAGGGCAAACACGGCCTTTCGCTTAAACTGGAAGGCTTGGAAAAAGGTATCAACGATCACGTTTACAGCCGGGCCATCGTGATGCACGGAGCGGATTACGTAAGCGAGTCCTTCATTAAGCAAACGGGCCGACTGGGCCGTAGCCAAGGTTGTCCAGCCGTTTCGTACGCTGATCATAAGGTTTTGATCAACTTATTAAAAGGCGGAGCAGGCTTGTTTTTGTACTCAAATAATGAGAGTTACCTGAAACAATCTCACCTCCTGGCAGGCATCGGTCAAACGGATCATCGAGCGGAAATCGCTTCTGATTTATCCCATCCGTACACATCATTATAATACACCAGCTGGCCTTTATCATTGATATCCGCTCCCAGATACAGTAAGAAGACGGGTACTTTAGGTGATAAAGAATAATACGTTGGAGGCAACGCTTCCGATCCAGTTTCATCCAGCGAATCGCTTTCCAATAAGTGTTTTCCAGCCATAAAATTGGCTAAATCCGTTGGTCGTTGCACCCGAACGCAACCATGACTCCGCCAGCGTTGCTCTTTGGCAAACAGGTAGCGGGCATTGGTATCGTGCAGGTAAATGGCCAGCGGATTTTTCAGTTCTACTTTCAATAATCCAAGCGAATTATCCGCACCCGTATCCTGACGCAGGCGGTACGGGAATCGATCTACGGACAAGGCTTGCCAGTCAACCGACTCTGGATCTACCGTATTTCCTTGTTTGTCAATGACTTCAATATTGTTGTTTTCCAGAAACGCTACGTTGTTCTGGATCTTAGGCAACATCTCTTTAACGGCAATACTCCGGGGCACATTCCAGTACGGGTGCGTAATAACCTGCGTAGCATAGGTATCCATGGGCGGCGTAGCTTTGTCTTTCTTACCCGCTACGACCCGCATTTGCAGGGCTTCTTTACCCGTCGAATCCATACCAACTAAATACGCTCCACGAATGTTGACTAGTACTAACCGGGCGGCATCTTTAGCCTGACGATGTACCCAGCGATACGCATTCATGGATTCTGCCACTAATTGGGCACTATCCGCTTTATTCTCCTGCGTCATTAATCGGGTGTACTCTTTTTTCAACTGTTGATACGCTGGATAGCTTGGCTCCAATGACTTTAAAGCATCTTCTACAGCTACTCCCTGAACAATACTCCAACCTGCCGTCCGAACGGCAGCGGAATCAATGGGCTGTACCTGCTCGATGTATTTAATGTACTTAGGCTTATGACCAAACCCGATTTCAGCCAGTAAACTGAACGTTGAGCTTTCAGGGGAATCAAATGCATCGGTTTTAATACCGTTCTGACGGGCGTATTGCAAGATATGATCGTGTACTTCTTGATCACTTAATTCCTGATTGAGAGCTTCATCGGTACGCTCCGATGCCTGCTCGTATTTCTTCTTACAGGAAACTAAATTCAGTATTAGGGTACATAAGATCAAGGATAGGCTAATTCTCGACAGTCGTTTCATGGCTCTCATAACAATGTTCACAATAAGGTTATGAAATAGTTATGCTAGCTCAAATACGAGCATTATCCATTGATAATCAGCAACTATCCATTCCATTGATTGCTAATTTACGTAGATATATTTCCCCAAACCCAGAAATTATACTAGAGTGCTTTAGGAATCAATCGATACAGGATACATCTGCTGATACAGTTGCATTACACGGCTTCGAAGTTCTTCCTGCAAAGAAACCGGACGAACAATCCGGGCTTTTTCGGCAAATAATAAAAACCAGCGGACGAACATATCGGGCCAGGCTGAAACAAAGGTCATTTCAATCCATTCACCCCGGTCGATTTGCTCAACAAATCCGTACACGAATTTTTGCCGGTCAATATATTTCAGTATTTCCCGGTTAACTTCAATCACGATGGTATGCAGCTTTTGCTGGGCGGTAATTTTATTGAGGTAGTCTTTTAGTACGGGATGCTCGGTACTGAAAGGTAGCGTAGTGGCCTGTACGGAAACGAGGCGATCGACGCGGAAATCGCGGTAATCATTTCGTAAGCGACAGAATGCGATGACATGCCAGTGGTCGTAGGCGAAGAAGATACCAATGGGTTCGATGATGCGTTGCGTTGGCGTCTCCGTACCAAACGCCTGATACTGCACCTGCAGGCAACGTTGTTCGGTGATGCTTTTCAGGATGGGATTTAAAAAGGCGTTATCCGTATCTTGTAGAAAGTGAGGAGAGGTGTGCCGGATTTCGATATGCTGCTCCATGTGTTCGAGCAGTGATTTTTCGCTACTCTTCAGTACGGCCCGCACCTTGTACATAGCTGATCGGTAACTTTCGCGAATGGATTGATCCGTCAGTTTCTCGACCAGCTTTTCGGCGGTCAGGAAAGCCATGGCTTCTTCTTTGGTAAACATGACCGGCGGCAGGCGGTAGCCATCCATGATGGAATAGCCCACGCCCGCCTCCCCCAAAATGGGCACGCCTGCTTCACATAAGGTACTGATGTCGCGGTAAACAGTTCGGAGGCTAATCCCAAAACGTTCGGCAATATCCTGGGCTTTTACAATGCGGCGGGATTGCAACTGAATTAGAATGGCCGTTACACGGTCGATACGGTTCATGGCAACAGAGGGGCTTGGCTGAAAAAAAGGATTGATTCGATGAACCAATCCTTTACTCAAAGATACTATCCTGCGATGAATCCCGATAGAAGAGGCCATTTATTCCTGCATGAGCCGAACGAGTTCGTTTATCGTCCGCCAGTTGCGGGTGGTCGCGGTTACTTTCAGTTTCGTTTCAAAAAACGTATTCGATAGCTTCGTATTTCCGTAGCCTTTGGGGCAGCTCAGATAAACTTCCTGCTCTAAAATCTGAAACCATTCCGGCTGTAGATCAAGCTTCTGTAACGCTTCAATCCGAGCTGGGTCAGGTTGCTCAGCCAGGAAGGTTACGTACCAGGACTGCGAATCTTCTGGATTTGGAAAAGGATTTTTAGTCAGTACATCCTGTAGTTCTTCCAGGGTACGTACGAGTACCGATACCTGAAAACCATACTTCTCCAAAATCTTCTGCTGAATCTGTTCGACCAGAATCTCGCGGTTGGTTTGATCCGTTTCGAAGATGACGTTTCCGCTTTGGATGTACGTTTGCACTCGGCTCAGCGGCAGTTCTTCGTACAGAGCTTTCAATTCCTTCATGGAAATCTTCTTCTGTCCGCTTACATTAATTCCCCTGAGTAACGATACAAAGAGAGGCATTAGGCATGGGGCATTTTAGCAGCCAGCACGTTTACCTGCTCAATGATGGGAGGACTCGCCAGGAGTTCAGCCGCATTGGCGATCAGGGCCTCGGCGATCTCACCCGATAAGTGAGCCTGTCGACCTTTTTCGTGCGGGAACGTATCAAAAATTCCGAAGGTTGAAGGACTGATTTGAATAGCGTACCAACTAATCGTTTCCGTTTCTTCCTCCGCTAAATGTAAAGCCGCCTGAATAAACTCAGCGACTTCCTGCTCTTTTCCGGGTTTTGCTTCCAGGCGAACTAATAAAGCAACATTTACCATAATAAATTGACGATAGCGTTAAAATCAATGATAGTGAGTAACACAAATAACTTAAATAATTAGCAGTTTTTTATAGACTTTTTGAATTTTAAAGTCTATACGTTACAGAAAATTGCTTAGGCAATGACTGCTTCATTTCGTGCTTTTCTTTTTAATAGTACTTACGCAGTTTTGCAGATAACCGCGTCTTCCGGTTTTATATAAAAATACCGTACTTCCAGCAGCGGGTTTATCAGCTTTCATTTTTATATCTGCCTGAATCCGCGTATTTTCCGGCCAGTCGACTCGCTTACTAACCTCTTTGCTCCCTTGACTTCCATTTCAAAACGCAGGCTTACGGCCATCTTTGGCGGTTCCGTTGGTAATCTAGTAGAATGGTACGACTGGTATACGTATTCAGCTTTTGCCCTGTACTTTTCCGCCTCCTTTTTTCCTTCCGATAATTCTACCGCCCAACTACTGAATACGGCGGGAATTTTTGCCATTGGCTTTCTGATGCGGCCCATTGGAGGCTGGTTATTCGGCACGCTGGCTGATCGCGTGGGTCGCAAACGCTCCATGACGCTCTCGGTATTACTGATGTCCTTGGGTTCGCTCCTCATTGCCGTTACTCCCACCTACCGGCAGATCGGCCTGTTGGCTCCGGCTCTGCTGGTACTGGCCCGCTTGCTCCAGGGCCTTAGCGTCGGCGGCGAATATGGCGTATCTGCGACTTACCTGAGCGAAATGGCTACGTCCCATCGACGAGGCTTTTATTCGAGTTTCCAGTACGTCACGCTCATTGGTGGTCAACTGATGGCTCTGGGTATTCAGTTGATCTTACAAAAGCTTTTGCTTACGGAAGAACAAATCCATGCCTGGGGCTGGCGTATTCCCTTTGTAATTGGAGCCCTGCTTTCAGTCATTGCTTTGTACCTGCGGCAACATCTGGATGAAACCCGAGCGTTTGAAGAAGCTTCGACGCAACGAAAAAAGGGGAGCATAGCAGAATTGCTCCGACATCCGAAAGCCGTTCTGACCGTCGTTGGACTCACGTCAGGGGGTACGCTGGCTTTTTACACCTACACCACGTACATGCAAAAGTTTCTGGTGAATACGGTACACTTGAGCAAAAGTGAATCGACGCTAATTTCTTTTCTCTCCTTATTCATTTTTGCATTACTACAACCGCTCTTTGGACTGCTATCCGATCACATTGGTCGTCGGCCACTTTTGCTGGGTTTTGGCATACTGGGTACGCTCGGCACGGTGCCCCTGCTTACGGCTCTGAGTCACGCGTCGGGACAAGGAGAAGCCTTTGTACTGTTGTTGATAGCGTTGGTCATTGTCAGTGGGTATACGAGCATCAACGCCGTCGTGAAGGCGGAGCTGTTTCCTGCGGAAATCCGGGCTCTTGGGGTGGGTCTGCCTTACGCATTGGCGGTTGCCCTTTTCGGCGGGACGGCTGAATACATAGCCTTGCTCTTCAAAAACCTGGGACACGAATCATACTTCTACTGGTACGTTACCGGAGCCATTTTTACTTCACTGCTGGTGTACGTCTTTATGAAAGATACCAAATACACGTCTAAATTGAATGCCGAAACGGATGGCTAGTATAAGTTGATCCAGGTTGAGTCCGTAACCATTCCAGAGCAAAAATCACGTATAGATTACATTCTTGGTCTTTTAAACGTAAGCGGCAACTAGGACTGCTGTAGTACTTCACTTGTCCCATTAAACCATGCATAAACGCTACCTGCTCAGTCTTTATCTCGTCTTGTCTTTGTTTTCGGTTCAAGCACAAACCGTCATTCTCAACGAACGGGCTCGTGCAGCTACGATTGATGATGTACTGGAAGATCGTCTGGAAAACCTGTTACCGCGTTTGATGCGTCGGGAAGGCATTGATCTCTGGGTTTTGATCTCGCGGGAGTACAACGAAGACCCGGTCATGCGAACCATGTTGCCGAGTACCTGGCTTTCGGCCCGCCGCCGTACCATCATGGTTTTCTATGATCCGGGAGCGAACAAACCGCTGGAAAAACTAGCCATTGCCCGGTATGACGTAGGTACGCTGCTGAAAGGCGAGTGGGATTTAAGTGCCAATCCTGACCAGTGGGATGCGTTGGTGAAGGTGATTCAGCAAAAGAATCCGAAGAAAATCGGGCTTAACTTCTCGCAGTACTTCGGGCATGCCGACGGACTGACGTACACCGAACAGGGCGAGTTCATGAAAAAGTTACCCAAAGCATTTCATGACCGCATTCAGTCGGCCGACCGGCTGGCCATCAGCTGGCTCGAAACCCGTACCGAAAAGGAAATGGTGTTGTACCCGATGATTTGTCGGCTTTCGCACGAACTGATTGCGGAAGCGTTTTCGGAAAAAGTGATTCAGCCGGGCGTAACCACCACCGACGATGTGGTTTGGTACCTGCGGCAACGGGTAACGGATCTAGGACTGGCTACCTGGTTTCATCCGACCGTAGACATTCAGCGAGCCGATGATCAACGCTTCGATCACCTGCGAACGTTTTCCAAACGTCCTGGTACGCAAGTCATTTTGCCGGGCGATCTGCTCCACGTTGATTTTGGAATTACCTACCTACGTCTCAATACGGATCAGCAACAACACGCCTATGTACTAAAGCCGGGAGAAACCGACGTTCCGGAGTTTCTGAAAAAAGCCTTTCGTCAGGGAAATCGGCTACAGGATATTTTAACGCAACGCTTTAAAGCCGGGAAAACGGGAAATGGTATACTCGAAGAAGCCCTTAAACAGGCCGAAAGCGAGGGGATCCTGGGTAGCATTTACTCGCACCCGATTGGCTTTCACGGCCACGCAGCCGGTCCCGCCATTGGCATGTGGGACAATCAGAAGCAGGTAAAAGGTACGGGCGATTACCCGCTTTTTGAACAGACGGGGTATTCCATTGAACTGAACGTAGCCGTACGCGTGGAGGAGTGGAATAAAACGGTTCGGATTATGCTCGAAGAAGATGGTTATTACGATGCAGCGGGTTTTCGGTACATCGATGGACGGCAAACGGAAATTTTTACCATTCCTCGCCGGGCTCCGCACCTGAAGTAAGCGTACGGGTTTCTAAAAAACACTCCACGCCCGAAATGTGTTACGTTGGCTAGTACTTTACTCGTTTTCCCATGAATGCCTTCCTGCAGAACTTATCACAATACCTGCCGGATTATCTCTGGAATCTGTGCGTCATTGTCTTTTCGATCCTGATTGGCGTCATCCTGAAATATCTGGTCGTACCCGTCATCCGGAAGCTCACGGCTCGTGAACTGCCCTACTCCATTTTCCGCTCATCGATCCGGCATTTCAAGTCCATTCTGATTTTCCTGATTCCGTTACTCGTGTTTAATACGCTCTTTCCGCTCATGCACCTGGAACGAGCCTCCCGCATAACCATCAACCGAATCCTTGAAATTTGCATTACCATTGCCTTCGCCGTCATTCTGATCAAGCTTGTTCGGGTACTGGAAGACTACTTGTACCATTTCTTTGACTCCAACAAAATCGATAACCTCCGCGAACGCAAGCTTCGTACGCAGATTCAGTTCATCCGGAAATTCGTCATTTCGCTTATCGTCATCTTATGTTCGGCGGCCGTACTGCTCAACTTTGAAAGTATGCGGAAGATCGGAGCTGGTTTGTTGACGGGCGTGGGGATTGGCGGTATTATCATTGGTTTTGCCGCTCAGAAGTCCCTTGGAAATCTACTGGCCGGATTTCAGATTGCCTTTACCCAACCTATCCGGATCGACGATGTAGTGATTGTGGAAGGCGAATGGGGAAAGGTGGAAGAAATTACGTTAACGTATGTCGTCATCAACATCTGGGATAAACGCCGCCTGATTCTCCCAATTACGTATTTCATCGAAAAGCCTTTCCAGAACTGGACCCGTACTACCGCCGAAATTCTGGGCGTCGTTTTTATCTATACGGATTTCACGCTTCCCATCGAGCCCGTTCGCCAAGAACTTAGTCGCTTACTACGCAGCAATTCGCTCTGGGACGGCAAGGTAGACGTATTGCAGGTAACCGACTTTACCGAACGCAGTATGCAGATTCGATGTCTGATGAGCTGCCGTAACTCCGGCGATGCTTTTGATTTACGTTGTTACGTACGCGAACACCTGATTACGTTCATCCAGAACAACTACCCCGAAACACTGGCTCGTACCCGGATTGTCCTGGAATCGCCGGATACATCCAGTAATAATCCCTTCTGATTCAGTGACTAATACGTCAGGCTGGAACGCTCCTTTTTGGATAACAGGTCTGCACTTATCCTCTGACTTGTATGTGGATTGTATTCGCCTTGCTGGCGGCACTCTCGGCCGCTATTGTGGTTATTTTCTCAAAAATTGGAGTCAAGGACATCGATTCAAATCTGGCCTTCGCTATTCAGTCCGTACTCATCATTATTGTAGCCTGGAGCGTAGTCGCCTGGCAGGGCAGCCTTAGTCAGGTTACCCGCATTGAACGTCGTACCTGGGTATTTCTGATTCTAGCCGGTATTATTACCTGTCTTTCCTCGCTGTTCAGTTTTCGGGCTCTCAAGCTCGGTGAGGCAGGAAAGGTTTCGCCCATTACGAACCTTTCCTTTGTACTGGCTCTGATTTTCGGTATCGTTTTCCTGAAAGAAAAAATCAATTGGGTTGTGATTGCCGGAGCTGTACTTATGGCCATTGGCGGCGTTATGATTGCCACCGCCCGCGAGTAGTTACTGAATGAGCAAATCGCCGTGGCCTTTTCGAACACAGGTAC
Source organism: Siphonobacter sp. (assembly GCF_048595215.1). Classification (NCBI taxonomy): domain Bacteria; kingdom Pseudomonadati; phylum Bacteroidota; class Cytophagia; order Cytophagales; family Cytophagaceae; genus Siphonobacter; species Siphonobacter sp. The sequence continues at coordinate 7,213 of NZ_JBMDWJ010000384.1, read as the reverse complement.
CGTCGATGAACTTGTAGTACATCCGAACGGTATCCTTAGGAGCCGTAGCTTTTACATTGATCAGTGAAACGCCGGTGAAAACCGTGTCGCGGGAAAGAATTACTTTGAAATCCTGATCGACCAAGCGAATCTGTACGCGAGTTGCGGAATCTTTCTTTACATACAGGCTAAAAATACCATCGCTGGGATTGGGGTACGCGAATATGTTGTGCGTATGCGGAGTTGTGCATACGGTTTCGTTAGTGGTTGAAAACAGCTTTTCCTCCTGCTCCACCCAAGTATCGTTGAATTTCCAGTCGGTTGAATCCGTACTGATAATGATGCCACTAGCATTGGTTCTGGTGATGCCGGTAAAGTAAATCTTTTTCGGTTGCTCAGGCTTTTCGATTTCTGGGTCTTTATCTTTTTTACAGGCAAAGAATACTAGGGCGAGTAGCAAGTAATGGAAGTTTTTCATGGTAGCGGAAAGGTTATGGGTTTAGAACCCGGGCTGAAACTAAGGGTATACGTCTGTATTTACAAGTCAAATCGTTTTTACCTTCGTTCAGCCCTTCGCTTCCAGTAGCTACTTAATCATCGCTCTTTTAGCACCATATCAATGGTAATAGCGGTTGAAACAATCGCCATTTTCCTCCGATCTTCCACCACAGATTCGTTGATGGACACTACGTATTTGTCCGCGGAAGTAAAGAGTTCCCGCATGGCTCCGTTCCATTTTTTGGAGATCGTCCCGATCACTTGCCCGTTGGGATCCGTAATCGTGAAATCCCAGGCTTTCCAGTCACCATTAATTTCCGCAACCACCTGCCCGTATTCATCCGTAATGATGAATCGAGGTTTGAAGAGTTTAAATTTCTGCTGAATTGAACCCAGCTTAACCCCCAGGGAATCGGTAATCGTAATGCTTGACATAAAGAAGGTCCAGCCCCGATGAATGGTGGTCTGTACAACGCCCTGGTTGTCCAAAATTTCGAGCGTAAACGGCATCATCTTTTTTATGTCGCCGAGTACGCGTAAAATCTTATGAAACGTAGAGACCCGCTGCTGAATCAGGCCCATCGCTTCACCCGTATCACTAAATACCTGATACGCGTTTGAGAATTTGAAAAGACCTACTTTTTCGTCAATCAGGAAGGTATTACAATCAAAAAATTTGGAATAGCGGGGAGAGGACATTTGAGTAATCTGGAAAGTTTTTGAAAAAGAAGAGGTTGAGTGTAGGCATTGCTTGCCGACGGGGCGTAAGAAAGCCTGCAAGGTTTCCCTTGCAGGCTGTACGCAAACAGGCAATAAAATCCAAAAATCTTAGTTCAGTCGGGCTACGGCTGCTTTGATACGGTCACAAGCTTCGGCCAGTTGCTCATCGGCTGCCGCCGTTGAAATCCGCATGCAGTTCGGGGCCCCGAAACCGGAACCCGCCACCGTGGCTACGTGAGCCTGATCAAGTAGCCAGTTGCAGAAATCGTCTGAATTATTAATCGTCGTAGTACCGTCTGATTTTCCGAAATACGCACTGATGTCGGGGAAGGCATAGAATGCTCCATCGGGTACATTGACTTTGAATCCGGGGATTTCTTTCAGCTTTCCAACCACCAGTTCGCGGCGACGCTGATAAGCTTCCTTCATTTTCTTGGCATCATCCAGGGGACCATTAAAGGCCGCTACCGCCGCTTTCTGGGCGATCGAGTTCGTACCCGAAGTAACCTGACCCTGTAGTTTTTCTACGCCATCGGCAATCCACTTGACGGCTCCGATGAAACCAATCCGCCAGCCCGTCATGGCGTGGCCTTTGGCTACCCCATTTACGGTAATGACGCGATCCTTGATTTCAGGAATCGAACCGATACTAAAATGGCCTTCCGCCGTGAAGTTGATGTATTCGTAAATTTCGTCGGCCACAACGAACACGTTTTCGTGACGAGCTACGACCTCACCAATCGCCCGCAATTCAGCTTCCGAGTATACGGAGCCCGTCGGGTTATTAGGCGATGCGAACATGACGACCTTGGTTTTAGGCGTAATGGCGGCTTCAAACTGCTCGGCCGTAACCTTGAAGTTATTTTCAAAAGCTCCGTCAATTACTACGGATGTACCTTCGGCAAGCTTCACCATTTCGGAGTAGCTCACCCAGTACGGAGCAAAAATGACGACTTCATCGCCGGGGTTTACCAGTACTTGCAGCACGTTGGCCAGCGAGTGTTTGGCTCCGGTTGAAACCACGATATTTTCGGGTTTCCAGTCAATATTATTATCACGCTTCAGCTTATCGGCAATGGCTTTCCGCAAATCGGGATAGCCTGCAACGGGCGAATAACCGTGGAAACCATCGTCGATGGCTTTCTTGGCGGCTTCGCAAATGTGTTGCGGGGTTTTGAAATCGGGTTCACCCACAGAAAGGCTGATGACCTTGTGTCCTTGGGCGGCCAATTCGCGGGCTTTTTTCGTCATGCCCAGCGTCGATGACTCTTCCAACGCGTTGATACGGTCGGCTAGTCTCACTTCCAGTTCTGCCACTGCCATTTGAATACGTAATTTTTGATTAGAATAATCCTGTAATTGCCACGGGGCAAAATCGGCGGCAAAGGTACGTGTTTTCAACGCAAGAATGCACTATAAACTGGCTGATTTTTAACGAGAAGCTTAATTATTTACGAGACCGCTAAAAAAAGCTTTCCTCCCTTGAAAAAATGAAAAAATAAGTGCTCGAATACCCTTCTTCTTTCTTCATAATAAATCGCCGATTGCCTTACGTATACCCGTTGAAATATCTTCGGTTGGTAAATCATTGTAATCCCTGCCAAAAGGGTCTTCGATTTCCTCCGCAATTTCCTCTAAACTGGACAGTACATAGAAAATAAAAAGTACCATCGGGATCACGGAGTAGTGCAGCGTAAGTACGTAGCCAAAGGGTAGGGAAAGGCAGTAAATGGAAATAAATTTCTTGAGAAACAAACTGTACGAAAAAGGAATCGGGGTCTTTTTGATCCGTTCACAACCACCCAGAATGTCGGTAAACGACTGGAATTCGGGATTGAGTACTAGCAAATGCTCGGGACGGATGATGCCTTTCTGGTACAACTCATCCATCTTACTAAAAATCCGCATGGCCATCTGGTTCGGTACGTGTTGCTCCGGATTCAGATCGGCCGGGTTAAAGCCGGGAGCGGCTTTGAGGTCTTCCGCTACAAAGACGCCACGTAAATGATTTTTCAGCGAAAAGGCGTAGTTGGGGATCATGTGCCGGAAAAAGGCCCGATCGTCGGCATAGTCCTGGGGAATAATATGGGCCAGTTTAATGGCCATATTTCGGGAATTATTCACCAGACTTCCCCAGAGCTTTCGTCCCTCCCACCAGCGATCATACGCCGAATTGGTACGAAAAACCAGTAAAAGCGACATAACGAAACCCAGTAACGAATGAGCCGTAGCGACGCTTCTCAGGTCCGAATTCGGGCCGGGATGCCAGAATTCAAGTACCAGCACGGCAACGATTGTTGTATAGACCGTCATCCCGAATAGAAGTGGAGCCAGTCGATGGATGGTTTCTGCTTTGTGAATGCGAAAGACGGCTTTAAACCAGTCTTTGGAATTATACTCGACCATGAAAGGGTTTTGAGTTTAAGGTTTAGTATCGAGTGCGTGCATTTTGCTCGGCTAGCTTACATTATTTATCCCGGATTTGTACGCAATCCCACGTTACTCTATTGTTAAAAAAATCGTGGCTGGCCGTGGTAAACCTACGGATACAGGGTTAAAACCGTATACTTGTCTCCCCCCTCTTCCATCAAACGCCGCCAAATCACTCTACGCCTTACCATCCATCCATGATTCGCTAACAACTATCAACCAATCACACCAAATACAACCTCAAGCTGCTAATTTGCATCATACATTTCATACGACACCAATTTCCTCCTCCATGCGTCATTTACTCCTGACGGCTCTGGGAGCTTTACTTCTGGCACAAAGTCCGGAACTGAAAGCCCAGAATTCCAATGAAACCTTGCTGGTGCGTCAGCCTACATTATCCAAAACGCACATTGCTTTCACCTACGGCGGTGATCTTTGGATTGCCAACCGGGATGGTTCACAACCCCGTCGGCTTACGGTTGCTCCTGGTACAGAAAGTGGCCCTTTGTTCTCTCCGGATGGACAAACCATTGCCTTCACTGGTACCTACGACGGCAACGCCGACATCTATACCATTTCGATTAACGGCGGTGAACCCAAACGCGTAACCTGGCACCCTAGTACGGATGTAGTGCGTAGCTGGTCGCCCGATGGTAAACACCTGCTGTTTACGTCGACGGCCAACTCAACCACGCCCCGCTATCCAAAACTGTTCACCGTATCGCTCAATGGAGAATTACCGCAGGAATTACCCATTATCATGAGCGGGAACTGGGCCAGTTACTCGCCCGACGGTCAGACGATTGCGTATACGACCATTACGGATGCCTTCAACACCTGGAAACGCTACCGGGGCGGGATGACGACGCCCATTCGTCTGGTGAATACGAAAACGATGGATTCGGAGCTGATTCCGCACGTGAATGCCTCGGACGTTCAGCCCGTGTGGATTGGTTCGAAAGTCTATTTTCTTTCGGATCGGAATCGAATCATGAACGTGTTTGAATTTGATCGTTCGACTAAGCAGGTCAAACAAATCACGCAATACACGGATTATGACGTTAAAACGCTGACGGGTAACGGATCGGAGCTAGTTTTTGAATACGCTGGACGTCTGCATACCCTGGAACCTTCTTCGGGTAAAGCTACCCCGGTACCCATCAGTATATCTCCCGAAATTCTGGCTTTGCGACCCACCTGGAAAAATGTTTCCAACATGATTCGGAATGCCAGCCTTTCACCCAGCGGGGTACGCGTAGCGATCGAAGCTCGTGGCGATATCTATACCGTTCCGGCAAAAAAAGGGGATTGGCGTAACCTGACGCACAGCGATGGTACCCACGACCGCGACCCGATCTGGTCACCCAAAGGAGACAAAATTGCTTACGTATCCGACGCCTCCGGCGAATACCAGTTGCATCTGGTGGATCAGAAAGGCGAGAAAGAACCGGAAGTTATTTCGCTGGGCGAGCCTTCCTTCTATCGCCTGACGGAGTTTTCGCCCGATGGAAAGAAAATCCTGTATCAGGACAAGAAGCTGAACCTCTGGTACATGGATTTGTCGGCAAAGAAACCCGTTAAAGTAGCGACGGATACCTACGGACCGAGTACTAATCTGGAGGGGCATTTTTCGCCCGATAGCAAATGGATTGTGTATTCCGAAAAGCAGGTCAATTACCTGAATACCGTTTTCCTGCACGAAATCGCAACGGGCAAAGCAACGGCCATTACCGATGGCAAGAGTGATGCCGGTAATGCAGTATTCAGCCGGGATGGCAAGTACGTATTCTTCACAGCCAGTACGAATACCGGTACAACCGTAAGTGGGCTGGACATGAGTGCCTACGATCGGCGGGTGACGAGCAATATGTATGTGGTGGTATTGAATGCGAAAGATCCTTCCCCTTTCGCTCCGGAATCGGACGAAGAGAAGGTTTCTGACTCGGAAAAAGGTAACGATGAGAAGAAAGCAGACGAGAAGAAGTCCGATAAAAAAGACGACAGTAAAAAAGATAAAAAGTCCGACGCCGCGAAGAAAGACGAGCCCAAGAAAGATGAGCCGACGCCGAAAGTCGTCGTGGATTTGGAGGACATTGGCCAACGCATTCTGGCACTCCCTATTCCGGCGGCTGCTCTCGGTAATCTGGCCGTAGCCGATGGGGGTAAACTCTTCTACGTTAATTACGGCGACGCGGTAACGGCTCCATCCCTCAATCGGTTTGATCTGAAGGAACGCAAGTCTGAACCCTTCCTGCCGGGCGTAGCGGGCTACACGCTCAGTGCCGATGGCAAAAAACTCTTGTATTTCTCGGGCGGCTCTAATGTAGGTATTGTAGACATCGGTGGAAAAGTGAATCCGGGTGATGGCAAAGTAGACGCCAGCGGTTTACAGGCACTGGTTGATCCCCGCCACGAGTGGAAGCAGATGATCGACGAATTCTGGCGGATTGAGCGGGATTACTTCTATGTGCCCAACATGCACGGAGCTGATTGGAAAGGCGTAAAGGAAAAATACGCGAAATTTCTGCCCTACGTCGCTCACCGTTCCGATCTTAATTATCTGATTGGCGAGATGATGGGTGAAATGGTGGTTGGACACAACTACGTATCCGGGGGTGATTTTCCGGAAGTAAAACCCATTCAGATTGGCTTACTGGGAGCCGATTACGAAACGGCCAATGGTTACTACCGCTTCAAGAAAGTGTACAACGGTGAAAACTGGAATCCAAACCTGAAAGCTCCGCTGACCCAGCCGGGCGTTAACGTCAAAGCGGGCGAATACCTGATTGCCGTTAATGGTCGTCCGCTGCGGGCTACGGATAACGTTTATAGTTTCTTCGAAAATCTGGTGGGTAAGCAGGTGATACTGAAAGTCAACAGTAAACCCAGCGAATCTGGTGCCCGTACCGTAACGGTCGTGCCAATTGCCAACGAAACAGGCCTCCGTCAGATGGATTGGGTGGAAGGTAACCGCCGCAAAGTAGACGCGGCAACGGGTGGCAAAGTGGCTTACGTATACCTGCCCAACACGGGCTCCGATGGATACACGTTCTTCAACCGCTACTATTACAGTCAGCTGGATAAAGACGCAGTGATTATTGATGAACGTTTCAACGGCGGTGGTTTCGTGGCGGATTACATCATTGATATGCTAAACCGGCCGCTGCTGAGCTACTGGAACGGTCGGGAAGGTAAATCCTTTACGTCACCCGCTGCTTCTATCTACGGGCCTAAGGTGATGATCGTTAATGAGTACGCGGGTTCGGGTGGTGATGCCTTGCCGAATTTCTTCCGTCGCCGGAATCTGGGTACCATTATTGGAAAGCGTACCTGGGGTGGACTCGTGGGTATTTCGGGCTATCCTTCGCTGATTGACGGTGGTTCCGTTACTTCGCCTAGCTTTGGTATCTACTCGCCCGATGGAAAATGGGAAGTAGAAAACATCGGCGTAGCTCCGGATATTGAAGTCGAAATGACGCCGAAGGATACGCAGAATGGCAAAGATCCCCAACTGGAAAAAGCCATTGAAACCGTAATGGATCAACTTAAAAAGAATCCGGTGAAACGTCTGGAAGCTCCCGCT
>NZ_JBMDWJ010000383.1:0-21944 GCF_048595215.1 Siphonobacter sp. | reverse complement strand
GGGGCGTGGGTACGGGGCATTCCATTAAACAAAGCCAGTAAAAACTTCCAGCAGAATGCTCTGGTGTTTTTAGTCGGTATTCAACCGACCGATTTTCCGTTTCAGCTCGAACTCAGCTATGATTTCCCCCTATCTACCTTTCGAGGGTATACCGGCGGAGCCTACGAACTTTCCCTTTGGATGGGCTTGGAAAAGTTGGGACTGTCAACCAAACGTTTTCGGCAATTCAAGTTTCCTGCTTTGTAAAAAGAAAAGCGACCTGTCATGAACAGGCCGCTTTTCTCTACGTATGACCAGTAGATTTATTCGTAGGTCACGCGACCGATGATACTGCGGCCAAGGGTGATTTCATCGGCGTACTCCAGATCGCCCCCAATGGGTATACCCCGGGCAATCGTGGTAATCTTGATGGGATACTGCCGGAGTCGTTTCGTCAAATAAAACGAAGTGGTATCGCCCTGCATGGTGGGACTTAGAGCCAGAATCACCTCCCGAATTTCATTTTTCGGATCGGCCACCCGGTCAAGCAGCGATTCAACTTGCAAATCGGCTGGGCCTACGCCATCCAGTGGGTTGATTAGTCCTCCCAGCACGTGGTACATTCCGCGAAACTGAGCCGTATTTTCAACGGCCAGCACATCGCGGGTGTCTTCCACCACACAAATCAACTGGCTGTCCCGACGAGGATTGGCACAAATCTGGCACAGATCCTCATCAGCGATCGTATGGCATTGCCGACAATAGCGGGTTTGAGTACGCAGGTTCACTAGTGCCTCAGCCAATTGGGAGGTCTGCTGTTCTTCGCGTTTGAGCAAATGTAAAGCAAGACGAAGAGCCGTTTTTTTACCGATTCCGGGGAGCTTACTGATCTCCTCAACGGCGTCTTCTATGAGTTTCGAAGGATAATTCAAGAGCGTTGTGTGGCTGGCGGCCTGTCCATGCTGCATTTTCTCGTCGCCAGCATCGACTAAGCCAAAAACAAAAAACGGTTCTAGAGAACTTCAGCACTAATGCCTCGTTCGCAAATGGCATTTCGCATGGGAGCCAATTCTTCAAAGGCCCCTTTTTTCACGGCACATTTCCCCTTATAGTGAATCAGAATGGTACACTGTTCCGCTTGTTCGGGTGTATGACCACAGACTTCCATAAGCGTATCGATTACCCAATCGAAGGTATTTACATCATCATTAAAAACGACCAGATCATGTTCTTCTTGTTCCTCCGTTGCTTCCAGAACATCTACGTCTTCTTCTTCCCAGGGTTTCGGTAAGGTGCTCATTAACATGGCTATATCCAGTAAATCAGTGGCTTATTTAAGAACAAATGTACCCTTTATAACCCGCATCCCCAACCGAAGGTTCAAGGAAGTTTATATTCTTGTATGAAGAAAAAAACAGTATTTTGTTCATCCCGTTGTAGGTTTGCAGAATGTTTGGCCGGACGGCTTTATTACCCATTGAAAGCTCCGCCCTTCCTCATCAGCACCCTTGTTTTATTCATGAACGCGTACCTGGCTCTTTTCATCCTGCTCGGCTACTTTTTGATGCTTGTAGCTGTTTCGTTTTACACCTCCCGTGGAGCGGATACCAATGCTTTTTTTACCGCAAATAAGCAATCCCCCTGGTACCTGGTGGCCTTTGGCATGATTGGCACTTCACTTTCGGGAGTAACCTTCATTTCGGTACCCGGCAATGTGAGTACTTCCCAGTTCACTTATTTTCAGGTTATTCTGGGTTATCTGGTGGGGTACTTTGTGATTGCGACCGTACTCATGCCACTTTACTACCGGCTGAATCTGATTTCGATTTATTCGTACCTGGATAAACGTTTTGGTTTCTGGTCGTATAAAACCGGAGCGGGCTTTTTCCTGCTTTCGCGAACCGTAGGATCAGCAGGCCGGATGTTCATTGCGGTACAGGTACTACAACTGGCGATTTTTGATCGGTTCGGCATTCCTTTTGAGGCGACGGTCCTTTTTGCGATTGTACTCATCTGGGTTTATACTTTCAAGGGCGGCGTTAAAACGATTATCATTACCGATACACTTCAGACCTTTTTCCTGGTGACGGCGGTATTTCTAACCGTCTTTCTGATTGCCCGGCAACTGAATCTGGATTTTGGTCAGCTTTGGAATACCGTACAGTCGACTTCGTATTCGAAGATTTTTGTCTGGGACTGGGCTCCTAAAAATAACTTCTTTAAGGATTTCATCTCCGGAGCTTTCATTGCCATCGTGATGACGGGACTGGATCAGGATTTGATGCAGAAAAACCTGACGTGCAAGAACATCGGCGAAGCTCAGAAAAACATGCTCTGGTTTTGCGTAGTACTGGTGATCGTCAATTTTGCCTTCCTGAATTTGGGAGCTTTGCTACTGATTTATTCAGAACAGATGGGCATCACCATTCCCGCTAAATCCGACGATTTGTACCCAATGCTGGCCTTGGGCAATCACTTTGGTCTGATTGCGGCGGTCACCTTCTTATTGGGTATTACGGCGGCTACCTACGCCAGTTCTGATTCGGCCTTAACGGCCCTGACGACTTCGTTCTGCATCGACTTTTTGAACATTGAAAAATACCCCGAGAAAGAACGTCAACGCATCAAAACCTGGGTACACTTGATGTTCTCAGCCTTGTTTTTAGTCGTCATTATTCTCTTCAAGCAGTTGAATAACCAGTCGATGATTCGTACCATTTTTGATCTGGCTGGTTACACCTACGGACCTTTATTGGGACTGTATACCTTTGGCCTGTACACGAAATGGTCGGTAAAAGACCGCTTTGTACCATTGGTCTGCGTACTTTCTCCCGTACTCACGTACGTATTGGTCAGCCATTCTCAGGAATGGTTTAATTACTCCTTTGGCTTCGAAAAACTGCTATTAAATGGTCTTCTTACCTATGTAGGCTTAGTAGCTCTTAAAAAACCGACTTTATCCTACGAAACAAGCAATTAAAATTTTAGATATTTTTTAATTATAAAAACAAAAAATGTAACTTTGTACAGAATAACGTTATACCTCTAAACATCTATACTGTTAGACGCTACTACTCTTTTCCCCTTGAAAACAGTAGTAGCGTTTTTAGTACTAGAGCCTGCAAGAATTTTATTTTCAGTTGTTTACTGATTTCGTATCTTAGCTGACACCTACAGTTAGTTTACAATCCAAGCGTATCCCCATTCCCCCAAACTTACATATATGAGTGTTTTTACTTTTCGACGGTCGCTTCGACTTACGTTCGTATTGGCTTTTTTGCTGTCCTTTCGCAGCATAGCTCAAACGCCTACGGACGGCATCATGATGGGTAAACATCTGATTTGCAACGTAGCCAGTTATTCCAACAGCCAGTGGAGCCAGTACTGGGAAGGAACGCGTAAACGCAGCAATGCGAACGTCGGCACCTTCACCAGCCAGAATGTGATGCTCATGAGTGCCTATGGAATCACTAAAAACCTGAACATCATTGCAGGTCTGCCCTACATCTGGAATCGGTCGAATGGCGGGCACTTCTCCCGCCAGGAAGGTATTCAGGACCTTTCCGTCTGGCTGAAATACCGGGCGTTACGAGCAGAAACTTCCATTGGTACCTTCGCTTTATTCGCGACGGGAGGCGTTTCAGCTCCGGTGAACCAATACATTCCGGATATGCTACCGTATTCGATTGGTCTTCGCTCGAAAACAGCCTCGATCAAGGGTATTGTCCACTACAAAATCAAGGGCTTCTATCTGACTGGTCATGCCGGCTACATTCGTCGCAGTAATATCCACATTGACCGGGATTCGTATCAGTACGATGGCGTCATGTACGATACGCATGAGGTAATGGTACCCGATGTAGTCGATGCTTCGGCCCGTCTGGGGTATCTTAACAAATACGTACAGGTAGAAGGCTTCATTGATAACATGACCAGCCAAAGCGGCGATGATATTCGCCGTCAGGATATGCCCTTCCCCACCAACAAAATGGATCAGACCCAGGTGGGTGGTATGGCTAAAGTGCATATGTACCTGAAAAATGGTAGTTTTTTTACCCTGGTTGGCCAGTACAGTCAGGTAACCGCTGGCCGTAACGTGGGCCAGGCTCGGATGTATACGGTAGGCATCCAGCATACGTTTAATGTTACCGGCCGCTCTTCAGATCTCCCTTAATCCCCCAATACTTATGAATATGCTTCGTCGATTAAGCTTTTTATCGCTGATCGTCTTACTCAACAGCTGTGACAAGAGTATCGATCAGCCTTCGCTCACCGTGTACGAACCAGCCGGATTGGATACCAAAGGCGGTCAATGGAAAACCTTCGTATTAGCTTCGACCGACGAGGTTAGCGTTCCAGCTCCACTTACCACGGAATCCAGTGCGTATAAAGCTGAATTACAGGAATTAAAAAGCCTTAATATTACGACTGACCAACAAAAAACAATTGATTACTGGGCGGCGGGTGGCGTATACCGCTGGAATGAATTGGCCCGTACGCTGGCGGCCAATTACAACCTACCTCCGGTTTACGACGAAATTCAGAAGAAGTATCCCGTACCCGATGCGGCTAATCCCACGGCTGAACCGAAGTTTCCCTTCTGTAACCCTCCCTACGCATCCCGGATGTTTGCGTACCTCGGCGTTGCTCAGTACGACGCCCTGGTAGCCGCCTGGAAATACAAGTACCAGTACAACCGACTGGCTCCGGCGAAGGTAGATGCGGGCATTACTTCCAAACTGCCCGTGACCGACCTGCCTTCGTATCCGTCAGAAGATGCCGTGGTAGCCGCGGCTTCGTTTGAAGTACTGAAGGTGATGTTCCCCGGCGAAGTGGCCAAACTGACGGCCACGTACGAAGCTCACCGCAACAGTCGGATCTGGGCGAAGGCTAATGTACGCAGTGACCTCGAAGCGGGTGAAGCACTGGGCAAAGCCGTAGCAGCAAAAGTCATTGCCCGGGCCAAAGCCGATGGTATGGGAGCGGCCAATAACCAAGCTGCCGTAGCCGCCATGATTGCCGATGCTAAAGCCCGGGGCTTGCGGAAGGAATGGACCAGTCTGGATGCTCCCGCTCGCCCTCCGATGTTACCGACTTTCGGAAATGTAAAAACCTGGAATTTTACGGATGCTCAAAAAGTGACCATGCGTCCGAGCCCACCTCCAGCATTGGGTTCGGCTGGTTTTGAGAAAGACCTACAGGAACTACGCGATATGGGCAAGAAGCTCACCCGCGATCAACACCGCATTGCTTCGTACTGGTCGGATGGTGTAGGCAGTTACACGCCGCCCGGACACTGGAATCGGGAAGCAGCCAACCTGACCCGTAAGTATAAGGAGAATGAACTCCGGGCCGCCCGTACCATGGCTCTGGTAGGCAGTTCGCTGATGGACGCTGGAATTGCCTGCTGGGATACTAAATTTTTCTATTACACGCCTCGGCCATTCCAGGTGGACCACGCCGTACGCTCGACGATTGGAACGCCCAACTTCCCCAGTTTCACGTCCGGACATTCGACGTTCTCCGGGGCAGCGGCAACGGTACTGGCGTATTTGTTTCCTAACGACGCCGACGCCATGCAAGCCCTGGCTGCTGAAGCCTCGCTATCCCGTATTTACGGCTGTATTCATTACCGTTCGGATTCGGATGTAGGGCTGGTTCACGGCAAAGCCGTGGGTGAATACGCCATTAAACGAGCACAACTCGATGGAGCTGGTCGCTAAATGATACCCAACGCCTGACTTCCCCTAAGTCAGGCGTTTTTACTCTCATCTTTCCATGAAAATCTTCTTTTATGCCGGACTACTTAGTCTGATTATCTTCGAGTTAGCCAGCATTTACTTCATCATGCCGCTGCCGGGCAGTCAGCGGATTCCTAGCCTGGAAGCCGCCTATTTTATTCATCGTTGGCGGATTTCTTTTTGGGTAGGCTGTGGATTACTGATTGCCTTGGGCATCATTCCTGCTTTTTCAGAATATGGGAAAAAGTGGGTACCCATTTTGGCCTCCCTGGTAACGATTGGCTTAGTTAGCTGGATTCACTTTAAGATGAATGCCCAAGCACTTTTTCAGGAACCGCAACAGGTTCAGCTGGCTCCTGGCTCCCAAAACAAGGTCAATCCCAAACGTCTGGTCGTGGGGGTTGTGATGGGCAAAGAAGCCCGTGCGTACCCCATTCAGTTTCTGGCCTACCATCATCAGGTACGCGATACCGTTGCGGGTACGCCCATTCTAGTCACTTATTGTTCCGTTTGCCGGACGGGCCGCGTCTACGGCTCGCTTGTCGATGGAGAACCCGAGACCTTCCGGCTCGTCGGTATGGATCATTTTAATGCTTTGTTTGAAGATTCGCGTACCCACAGCTGGTGGCGGCAGGTCAACGGAGAAGCAGTCGTGGGTTCGCTAAAAGGTGCGTATTTACCCGATGTTCCCAGTCGCCAAACGACGCTCGAAGAATGGTTGAAGCTCTACCCCAACAGCCTGGTTTTTCAGGGTGATCCTGCGTTCACCGAGGAGTACAGCAAGGACATGGCTTACGAAAATGGCACATCCGAAAGCGAATTAACGGGTACGGACAAGCATTCCTGGCACGAAAAATCCTGGATTGTAGGTATTGACGCGGGTCGGAATTCAAAAGCCTATGACTGGAACCGCCTGAAGCAACAACGCATCATCAACGACGTGGTAGGCGACGTACCCGTTCTGGTAGTACTGGCCAAAGACAACGCCAGTTTCTTTGCCTACCAACGACCCGACGTTTCTACAATTTATGCGTTGAAAAATGATTCGCTCATTACCGTAGGCCATAGTTACGATCTGGCGGGCCGCTCCTCGGAAGGGCGACTACGCCCCATCAATGCTTCCCAGGAATTCTGGCATAGCTGGTCCACGTTTCACCCCAAAACGGAACGGTATTAGATGATTTCGCTCATTCCTAAACTTAAGTGTATCCCGTGACTACCAAATATATTTTATTGCTTCTTCTGACTACGTTGGGACTTCGTCTACAAGCCCAAACGCTGGTGCAGGGAACAATTCTGCAATCAAACGGTCAGCCCTTACCGGGGGTAACCCTACGCGTAGCTGACAAAACGCTGCAAAGTGATCCACAGGGAAAATTTCAGCTAACACTGGAACCGGGTCGGTATACCTTCCGCCTTTCTCACGTGGGTTTTCAATCGCTGCAACAGGCGGTTGTTATTCAGAACGTTAGCTTGCAACCCCTGGTGTTTACCTTGGCTGAATCGGTCGAAAATCTGGATGAAATTTCCATTCGTGAAGGAGTCGACCGCTCGCTTAAACCACTGCCTAGCGTTCAGGGAACCTATCTGCTTTCCGGACGAAAATCCGAAACGATTCAGATGAGTCAGATGGATGGTAACGTGGCGGAAAAAACAGTTCGTCAGGTTTTTGCCAAAATTCCCGGAGCCTTTGCCTACGACATGGATGGCAGCGGAAATCAGGTCAACGTAGCCACCCGAGGGCTCGATCCACACCGGGGCTGGGAGTATAACATTCGCACCAACGGCGTACTTACCAATTCGGATCTGTACGGCTACCCGGCAAGCCATTTTTCTGTACCGATGGAGGCCGTCGAACGCATTGAACTCGTACGCGGCAATGCTTCTCTGCAATACGGAGCCCAGTTTGGCGGCCTGCTTAATTACGTACTGAAAGGCCCCGACTCCAGTCGCCGATTCAGTTATGAAACGATGAATACAGCCGGAGCTTTCGGCCTGCAAAGTACCTTTCATCGCGTGAGTGGGAAACTGGGTAAATTCACATACAATGCCTATTTCCACCGCCGTACCTCCGATGGCTATCGCAAAAACAGCCGCTCGGTAGCCGAAGGTGAATTCGTTAGTTTGGGCTACGCTTTTCGTTCGAACCTAACCCTAAAGGCGGAGTTAGGTCGTTCATACTACCAGTACCAGCTTCCCGGTCCGCTAACGGATACACAGTTTACTCAAGACCCGCGGCAATCTACGCGTTCACGGAATTATTTTAGTCCGGATATTTATCTCCCTTCGCTGCGACTCGACTGGCAAATTTCGCCCCGTACCACCTTCCAGGCCACGGCTTCAGCCGTACTGGGCTGGCGAAATAGTGTTACGTTCGAAGGCTTCGCTAACCAGCTCGATACGATTAACCGGGCTACCGGACAGTACAAAAACCGGCAGGTAGATCGGGATAAATTTAAGAGCTATACGCTGGAAGCACGCCTCTTGCATCGGTACCAAATCGGATCCGTCGGTTCTGTACTTACCGGAGGAATTCAGCTCATTAACAATGATCTGCACCGCCGGCAATTAGGGAAGGGGACGACGGGTACGGATTACGACCTCACGCTGGTGGGCGATTACGGACGGGATATTCATTACAAAACGAAAAACGTAGCCTTCTTCGCCGAAAATCTCTTTCAGTTGACGCCTCGGTTGAGTCTTACGCCGGGCGTACGGGTGGAATTGGGTGAAACCCGATTATCTGGTCGTCTGGCTTATAGCGAAGCTTCGGCTCTTCCCCCTCGCCTGGATCACCGTTTCCCGCTATTGAGTCTGAATGGGCAGTACAACCTGGGTAAGGATTGGGACCTGTATGCGGGCTGGTCGCAGGCGTATCGTCCGGCTATTTTTAAGGACATTATTCCGAATTCGATTCTCGAACGAGCCAATCCGAATACAAAAGACGCCCACGGATTCAATTCTGAACTAGGAATTCGCGGTACCCGGCTCCGGGGTCGACTGACCTTTGACGTTACGCTGTTTCAGTTGATGTACCGCAACCGCCTCGGCAGTCAGGTCATTACCGAGGGTTCACAAAGTTTTGTCTACAAAACCAACATTGGTGACAGTCGCACGCGGGGCGTGGAAGCTTACGCCGAATTCGCCTTTGTACAACGCTCCCGAAGCCGGGTTTCGGTCTTTACGGCGACTTCCTACATGGACGGTCAGTACGTAGCGGGGCAGGTTTCGGATGGCGTAGAGAATCGTTCGATTCGGGGTAATGCGGTTGAATCCGTCCCTAAATGGATCAGTCGAAATGGACTACAGGCCAGTTATCACGGACTTTCGACGACCTTGCAATTCAGCTACGTAGACAAGAGCTTCGCCGACCCCCTCAACACGGTTGTACCAACGGCCAACGGAGCCCGGGGCGTAGTACCGGCGTATGGTCTGTGGGACTGGTACGCTAGCTATCGACTTGGTCGCGGCTTTACCCTTCGCGGGGGCGTCAGCAACCTTACCAACCGTAGCTATTTCACCAAACGCCCAACGATGTATCCGGGTCCTGGGGTCTGGTCATCGGATGGTCGTAGCTGGCAGCTTAGCGTAGGATTAAAAATTTAGATCTGGCTCCTTTGCGAGCGTATTTTTAGAAGCAATCCCCTTTCTTTTGTGCCACAGGTTCGCCGGAAAAGCGAATCTGTGGCTTTTTTAGTGCCCAATCCAACGTAGTACAGCCATGAATGAAAAAAGAAACGGTCAACAACGCGTTCATTTTTTACACGTCAGTCCGAAACTGGACGGGGGTCGGTACGCCGTCAAATCCATTGTAGGAGACCCGTTAAGGGTAGAAGTAGACTTACTGCTAGACGGTTTTGATCTACCGACGGGTGAATTATTGTATCGCCATGAAAGCGAAGCGGATTGGACCCGCGTCCCCCTTTCTTCGTTGGGAAATGACCGGTACGGAGCCGAATTATTGGCACTTAAGCAAGGTGCCTATACCTATACTTTCGAAGCCTGGGTAAATCATCCGCTGACCTGGCAACGAACCATTACGCAGAAAGCCCGCGATTTTCAGCCCGTGGCTACATACCTGCAAATGGGGGCTGGTTTTTTGCTAGAAATGGCCGCTACCGCTCCGGAGGCCGAACGAGCGTCGCTTGAGCAAACGGCTCACTGGCTTCAGCAACCCGAAGCCTATCACGAAGCCATCACATTTGCCTTAAGTACACAAATGACCGACTGGATTCATCAATATCCATTACAAAAACATATTAGTCGGTACGAAAAAGAATTGCCTTTGTATGTAGATCGAGAGAAAGCCGCTTTTTCGGCCTGGTACTCCCTATTCCCACGTTCGACGTCTATGGATGCACCACAGGCCGGTACCTTCCGTACGACGATGGAACGCTTACCTCGACTGGCGGATTTAGGTTTTGACGTGTTACATCTCCCGCCAGTGCATCCCATTGGGCATCAACATCGCAAGGGAAAGAATAACGCCCCAGTGGCCACCCCTGCCGATCCGGGTGTTCCTTACGCCGTTGGAAATGAAGCAGGGGGGCATTTGGCCGTGGCTCCGGAGCTGGGCAGCCTGACTGACTTTAAAGCTTTGATTACGGAGGCTCAGCGTTGGGACTTAGAAGTGGCGATGGATTTAGTGGTACAGTGCTCGCCCGATCATCCCTGGGTCCAGGAACATCCCCAATGGTTTAAACAGCTTCCCGATGGAAGTCTTCAATACGCCGAAAATCCGCCCCATACCTATCAGGATAGCTATGCTCTGAATTTTGAAACCGACGATTGGCCTGCCCTTTGGGAAGCCTTCCGGACAATCGTCTGTACCTGGGCTGAATGGGGTGTTCGGATCATACGCGTGGATCAGCCCCACGGAAAACCCTTTGCTTTTTGGGAATGGCTCATTCGCGAAACCAAGCGAACCTATCCAGATCTGATCTTTCTGGCCGAGGCTTTTACTGCTCCGAAACCACTCCAGTATCTTTCTCAACTAGGTTTTAGCCAGAGTTTTACCTATTTCATCTGGCGAACTACGAAGGCTGAGCTAACCGATTACCTGACTGAACTTACCCAGAGCGACCAGCACTACTATTTACGACCTAATTTCTGGCCCAATACCCACGATGTGAATCCGTTCATCCTGCAAACGGGGCTAGAACCTTTGTACTTGATACGCTATTTCCTGGCGGCGACACTGTCGTCCAACTACGGAATTTTTGGCCCCAGTTTTGAGTACATGGTACACGAGGCCTATCCGGGTCGGGAAGAGTACCTTCATTCCGAAAAATATGAAATCAAGCACTGGGACTGGTCCCGCGAGAATAAGTTGACCCTTTTCATGCGGATGCTCAATCGCATTCGCCGGGAGAATTCAGCGTTACAACGTACGAACAACCTAACGTTTGTTCATCTGCCCAATGATGCTCTGCTTGGCTACCTGAAAACCCACGCCAATGGAAATCGAATTTTATGCGTGGTCAATCTGGATCCACACCAACGACAAAGTTCGGGTATCCAAGTGCCCCTTCATCTCCTTGGCAAACCGGATCATCAGCCCTTTATCGTACACGATCTACTAACCGATAATCGCTGGCAATGGCAGGGCGAGTGGAATTACGTAGAACTGGACCCAACGATTCTACCTATGCATTTGTTTCGAATTGAAGACGTGTAACTAGACGAGAGAAAATTTACCTTTATCATTCCTTGAATTTAAGCTCGTTTCCCATCCCTCCTCGCTTTAGTAACCCTGAAAATCCTGATCTCATCTTAGTCCTAGAAATACCCCATCAACACCAGGTCTAATATTAGAAAAGTACAATTTCATACTAAGAAATAAAGCTCCGCTTGAAACGGAGCAGAGAAAATTATTCAAAATAAATGAAAAAAAATTTATTGACATAAATATCTAATATTCAGCATCTTATAAAATATAATAAAGCGAAATAAAAATTTTTTTCATTCGAGCAGGTTACATTTTGCCCTCTCGATTGATATAGGTGTGAATTCGGGACATAAATATTGAAAAAATGAAAAACTTTGCACGCCTTTCAGCTTACACCTTATTGCTTTCTGCAAGCCTTTTTTCTTTAACTTCTTGCAACAAAGAAGATGAAATTAAACCTCAGCAAACGAAAGTCGTGCAAGAATCCGAAAGAGATGCCAGCATCCCTCCGCTGCCATTGATTCGCCGCTAATGAACAGTAGTTATTATAAAACATATACAGGTCTCACCTAACCTTTAAGACATAGTACTGCATTAGTATTTAAGTATCCGCTCTAGCAGTACTGCATTAGCCAAATTTAACTACCTTCGGAAAGCACCGCCAGGCTTCCGAAGGTTTTGGCATTTTTAGGGGTTTATTGTTATTTTGCTAGTGTAACACGCGAGTAGTCTTATGTTTGGCTTTTTCAGGAGCAAAATAGTTGATTGGATAGGAGTTTGGCTGCTAATATTCGCATCCCTGAATATTTCAGCTCAGCATAAATCAGCCTTTGCCGAAACTGCCATTCGACGTTTACAAACTCAGGGGGAAGTGGCTTTTCAGGACGGGAAACACGCCGAGGCCATGATGTACTTTAAAAAAGCCATTGCTCTCTGTATTCGTGACAATAATCTTCCTCGTTACGCTGATCTGTTAATTGAATCCAGCTCTATTCCTTACGGTCAGGGAAACTTATCCGAAGCGATCCGACAGTGTGAAAAGGCTCTTCAGCTTTTGCAAAAATCTCCCGTCGATTCGATACGCTTCAAGGCTTATTCCAATCTAAGTTTTTATCACAGCCTCGTGTTCCAAACGGAACAGATGCAGACGTACCTAGAAAAAGCGGAGCAGATGCTGGAACGGCAGCCCCACTTAGCCAGTCAGACGCCTGGATTTGTCGCCGCCTATTACAACCAAAGAGGCGTGTACTACAACGCAGCCGGAGATTTTATTCAAGCCACTACCAATCTTGAAAAAGCACTTGCGGTAGCCAAAAAATATCAGCTATCGGGCTACCTTTCTACTTTTACGAATAACTTAAGTACCCAATACGAGAATTTAGGTAATACGCAGAAAGCGATTATGCTGGCCAAACAGGCCTTATCCCTGGAACGAACGCCCTACCAGCAAATCGTCTATACGCTGAATTTAGGGCGTTATTACCTTAGCATTAATAAGCCCAAGGAAGCTTTTCAGTACCTTACCCAATCCCAGCAAATTGACGATACCTACGGTCGGCTAAATCCTGATTATTTTACGGAATCAAGAATCACCCTGTACCAAAACTGGGGCTCCTACTACGCTGCCACGCAGCAAGGAACGAAAGCCCTTCGTTCGTACGATAAAGCAATTACGCTCGCTCAGACGTACTGGGGTACTAAACACCCTTTTCTTTCGGTAGCCTACCGCGTTAAGGCTCAGTTATTAGAAAATCAGGGCGACCTGAACGGGGCGTTGGTCAACTACCGGCACGCTATTAATGCCGTATGCTTGGGCACTCCCGTAACGGAACTGCACGATTTACCCGTGATTGAGGAAGGTGTTTTATCCGAACGCGAGCTCATGTATGCCTTAGTGGGACAGGCCTCCGTAATGGGGAAATTTTCGAACCGCGACCCTTTCCTGGAGCCTGCTTTCGAAACCTATAAATTAGCGTTACACCTGGCTGAACGTATTCGCTTGAATTACGATGTATCGGATGCTAAACTCCTGTTCGGTCAACAGATTTCGCTGGTAAACGAGCAAGCCCTTCCTATTGCCTATGCTCTTTACCAAAAAACGCACCAGTATCACTATCTTAAAACCGCATTTACGCTGACAGAAAGTACGCGGGCCTCTACCCTCTCGGATGCCCGGCGGGAGCAAACGTTGAAGAAAACCTGGGTTCCTAAGGAATTACTTTCCAAGGAAGAGCAGCTCAAAAAAGAGTTAACCAGTACCAAGTTACAATTGCAGCAGCCGAATTCGCGAAAGGAACAGGATAGCCTCAAGCTGGTTCTGGTGGAGCAGGAACTCAAATTGGACAAATTCCGCCAGCAATTGTTACAACGCATCCCCTCACGTCACCGTCAGTCCGTAGAAAGTATGTCGGTGGATACCGTTCGTGAGAAATTATTGGATCCGCAGACGGCCCTACTCTCTTACGTAATGACCGAGCAAGATTTATTTGTCTTTGTCATTACGCAGTTCTGTGTCAAGTGGGTTCGTATTCCTTTTGGTCAGGCTCAGAAAGCTACGCTGGCGGCTTTGCAGCGATCGCTGTATGACAATCCAGGACTTTCGCCGTACAAGGGCCATGCGGCGGCTCAACAGGGATACCAACAGCTATTTCGCCCCCTCAAGCCTTACCTTCAGGACATTCAGCGGCTTATCATCATCCGTGATAAAGAACTCAATTACTTACCCTTTGAAATTCTGGAATCTACAGCTTCAGGACGAGATTTTCTCCTGCGTTCCTATTCGATACGCTATGCTTACGGAGCTTCCCTGACTCAGGTGAACGCTTCAACTCCCTGGACGGGTGGCCCCAACGGTATCCTAGCGATGGCTCCTTTTTCAGAAACTTCTTCGAATAAAAATTCCTTCCGGGATACTTCCCTGCTAGCTCTACCCGCTTCTCGCGAAGAAATACGCTCCGTAGGAGGCTTACAATACGCGAACCGGCAGGCGACCAAACAGGAATTCTTGGATCACTATGCCTCTTCACAAATCATTCACCTAGCTACGCACGCCCGAACGGATGATCAAGAGGCTGAGCGTTCTTTCATTGCCTTTTACCCCGATTCAGCGAATTACAAACTCTATACGGACGAGCTTTATAACCTCTCTTTCAACCATACCCAACTGGTTGTTTTGAGTGCCTGCGAAACGGGCCGGGGTCGATTACACCGCGGCGAAGGCCTGATGAGCCTTGCCCGTGGTTTTCTGTACGGGGGTTGTCCAAGCGTAGTCACGACGCTCTGGAACGCCCAGGATCAAACGGCGGCTTTCCTTTCCGAACGCATGTACGTCCATTTACGCAAGGGCCTACCGATTGATCAGGCTTTACAACTGGCTAAACTAGACTTCTTTTCCTCGGATATGGCTGCTCTTTATGATCACCCTTATTACTGGGCAAACTTAGTACTGATCGGTGATGCTTCGGTGTTGTATGAATCGAAATGGGCGACGATCAACCGTATTTCAGCGGGGTTTTTCTTACTAAGCAGCATCTTTTTAGGACTTTTTTTAGCCCGTTACTGGCAACAGCATCAGTAACTCACCCTCCTGTATATACTACGTAAATAAAAGCCCTTCCTCGGGACAGGGGAAGGGCTCTCTGGGTTGGATGTAGAGTACTTTAAATGCGAGAAATCGTATGGCTGACTTTTACGGTTAAGACTACGCTTCGTCTTTGCCGAACCACTTGGCGATACGAATCTGCCAGCTGATCTTTTGTTTATCGAGCCAGGTGATGTCGTAACTAAAATCCGGATTCTCCGTGATTTCCTGATAAATGGTTTCAGCTTCTTTGGGCTGATTGGCTTGTAAGTACGCCACCGTTAGATACCATTTAGAAGCATCTTTAAAGTAGGGACGAACCTCACAGTCAATCACTTGCTGCAATCTCGGAATGGCTTGCGAAGGCTGTTGCGTCATCACAAACGAACGACCCGCGTAGAAATTCTCAAAACAAATCCGGCTGGGTTGTTCCGAGATGCTCGCGTCGCCACCCCGTAAGGTCTGGCTAAGCGTATCCTGTACTTGAATGGGACTCAACGTGATATACGAAGTGAACGCAATCGTCACCGCAGCCGCAGTTCCTGCCGACCACTTCCACCAAGGAACCTGCTGAGGTTCACGGTGTAAGGGAATAACAGGCGTTTCCTTGGCGGGTTCTGCTTCTGCATCCTTCCACTCTTGTACTTTTTCCGCATGAATTTCTCCGACCATTTCGGCCAGC
Organism: Siphonobacter sp.; assembly: GCF_048595215.1. NCBI lineage: Bacteria > Pseudomonadati > Bacteroidota > Cytophagia > Cytophagales > Cytophagaceae > Siphonobacter > Siphonobacter sp. The sequence goes on along the minus strand of NZ_JBMDWJ010000383.1, from coordinate 6,294 downwards.
AGAAAATCATCGATAACTGAATCGGCCTGTTGCATAAATTCAACTTCGCGGGCAAATTCAGGATTACTAATCATCTCCTTTTCGAACGCTGCTCGTTCGGTCGAAGATAGAGCATCATGGAGATATGCATCGATCCATTCCATTTGCTCCTGGCCTGTTTTAGGTCTCATAGCGAAAGAGGGCTTTGAGTTTTTGTAAACACTTGTACTTTTCATTAATAGCGACTCGCTCGTTATCAAATCCCATTTTTTGAGCGATTTCTTTCATAGATAGCCCGTCCCGGCGATAGGCCGTCAGAATAGTCTGACACCTTTCACCCAGTAGATTAAATAACTGTATGTAGCGTTCCTGTTCTTCCCGTTCTTCCATGATTCGCTGAGCTGAAGCTTCCCACGAATCGTATCCTCCTCCCGTAGCTTCCATCTCTTGGACGTAATCACGCATGAATCCTCGCTGCTTGAGCGTATTCCGCCACCGGTTTTTGGCCAGTACGAATAAAAACGCCTCGATCGTTGTTCCCTCCTGCAACTGAAAGCTGCCATTACGGACAGCCTGAACAAAGTTGAGAACGGTAGTCTGAACCAAATCGTCAGCATCGTGGGCATCTCCCCCATTTTGCAAAACGAAGTAGCGAACCGGACTGATGTGATGATCATATACGTCCCGAATGGCTTCATTCAATTCGCGACGATCTTTCGAACGGAGCCGAGCAATCAACTTTTCCTGGCTCTGAGTTCCTATCAATACCTTGAAATTTTGCATATATCAATCGAGAGGCCGAAATGTAACCTTAGCTTTGAAAAAAAAAATTTATCACGCCCATAAAACATTGATTATCAGATTATTATAAATTATGATTTTTTTAAGATTTTTCATCAGCTTTCCCTAAATTTTATTAATTTCCTGGCAGCTATTTCTGCAGTTATCATAAAAAAAGGCCATTCCCCAAGGAACGGCCTCCGCAAAAATTACTAGTTGCCTTATCCCAAACGCTGCCGAATAGCTTCGTAAAGCAAGATTCCGTTAGCCACAGAGACGTTAAGTGAAGCAACCCGGCCACTCATCGGAATGCTTACCAGTTCGTCGGCAATACGTAACAAAATCTCGGAAATACCGTCTTCTTCCGAGCCCATAATCACAGCCGTAGGAACCGTCAGATCGACCTCATAGAGCGTCTTCGAGACTTTTTCAGTACAGGCTACTACCTGTATACCCGAGTTCTGTAAAAAACGGACCGTCTCCACCAGATCATTCTCCCGGCATACGGGCAAAAAGTTCAAGGCTCCCGACGACGTCTTCATCGCGTCTGAATTAATCTGAGCACCGCCTTTGGCAGGAATGACAATGGCTTGTACACCCGCACATTCAGCCGTACGGGCAATCGCTCCGAAGTTACGAACGTCGGTTACCCGGTCCAGAACCAGAATCAAAGGCGTCTGGCCTTGCTCGAATACGTTCGCTACGACGTTCTCTAGTTTGGCATAGTTAATCGCTGACACGAAGGCAATCACCCCCTGGTGATTTTTCCGCGTAATCTGATCCAGCTTTTGTTTGGGGACTTTCTGCGTGGGAATATTACGCAACCGGGCAAACTCCAGCACTTCAATGTTCCCCAGCTCCCGCTGAATCAGCAACTTATCAATTTCTTTTCCGGCCCGTATGGCTTCCAGTACGGGTTGTATACCAAACACAAACTCTGACTTTGACTCCGGGCGTGGCTGCCTGGGTCTGCTATAAAATGGCTTTTTTTCGCCGGGCTCACTGCCCTCTACTCGATTTCCCCGTTTCTCCATGCTTCGACAGCGGGATACCAGATGGGTTGAAATTCTACGAATCGTGATAACTCGTAGTGATCATCCACAAACTGATTATTCCGTTTATTGAACGTAAAATTTATTTCTGAAAATTGTGAATTGCGTTTAGTATAGACCCATACTTCGCGGTCCTTGCTACGATTGACGCGAGTGGGCGGTCCCATGATGATATACACCATACCCCGGTCGGTTTTCCAGCCTTCCTTGTAACTGGTAAAGAGATCATTCGCCCGTTCTACGCGTCGGTAGAACGAGGAAATGGTTCGTTTGGCCGTTTGCTGATTTCCGTTGGACATCGACAACCAGTAGCGATCCAGGGAACGCTTAGGTTCTCCGCCGTTCCGTAGGTCGTTGATTTCCTGATTGGTGCTCATGTAAACCAGGGGACGGGCCAGCTGCTGAGGATACGTATAGCGGGGAAAACGATCCGCTACGCCCATCAGGCCAATGCCAAAGGATTCCGTCGTATCCCGAACGAAATAGTGCAGTCCTTCGTGATGAATCGTGAAGGGCCGGTGGGTTGTTACCTGAGCCGCCGAATCAACGTAGAGTTGCTTGGGTTGCGGCCGGAGGGTAGCCATCGGCGGTAGAGCCGCATCGAATTCGAAGCCGTAGTGGAAAATACGAAATGTGGTATCGGGTCGTTGCAAAGCCATCAACTGAACCGTATCGCCTTGATGAGCGAAGTTTTCAAGCATCGGAATTTTTCCCGTACCATCAAAAATGGCATAATAGTCGCCCACCTTTCCGGACTGAAAACGAACGAAGGTATCGTGGGTAGTCATCCCGCCTTTGGCGTCCGTAATTTCTGACATGACCACGCCCGTATAGACCTGTTTGTCAGGCTTGGGTACATCAAACCAAACAGTAAAGACCGTACCGCCGGGTGTTACCTTCCGAATGAAGTTTTCGCCTTCACTCAATTTTAAAAGCTGGGTAGATAGCAATTGTTGACGACTGCCGTAATCCGGCAACATCCAATACCGAATGCGAAACTCCTGAGCAAAATCGGCCGAGGACAGGTTTCGATCGGGCTGTAGCCGAACATAGGTCCGGATTTGCGAACCATTATCCAGAAAACGGCTTCGTACCGAAAACAAAAATGCATCGGTCGAACGATTAGTAGTCGGGCTTGCAGCAGGAGTTGCCGTACGTTTGGTTGTATTGACTTTAGACGAGGTACAACCAGCCAGCAGGCCTAGGGAAACTCCTAAATAAATCAGGTATTTCATGGATTCATGGACGAATGATACAAAGATGCGTTTTTTTCTTCGGAACAACCGGCAAAACGCCAAGTGCGTCGGTCACGAATAACGAAAAAGATAGCGATTCTCACCTGTGTACACCCATAAATTTTCTGGTTTTGCCGGGAAGGTGGTATTTTTGCTTCTTCGATACTCGTTACCATCGAAACAGGAGCCACGGATTCGTCCGCCTTCCTCCACCCCGTTCTTCATACGATCATGTACAAAACCACCGAAATAGCCTCTTCCGAACTGGTTTCTGATAACCCGGTTCACCAACGCCTGTTGTTTCCCTATATGGAAGCAGCCCGAATCGTGCACGGGAATGTACTGGAAATCGGTTGCGGTACCGGACGGGGCGTAGGCGTACTGGCTCCTTCAGTAACACACTATACGGGCGTTGACAAAAACGAACCGTTGATGACTAAACTGAGTCAGGAATACCCTGATTTCAAGTTCATTGACATGTTCTTGCCGCCACTCAAAGACCTGCCCGACAATCATTTTGACTTCATCGTCACGTTTCAGGTTATTGAGCACATTGAAAACGATGACTTTTTCATTCGGGAAGCCTACCGCGTTTTGAAGCCCGGCGGAAAACTACTGCTAACGACCGTCAACAGAAAATACTCCCTGACCCGCAACCCCTGGCACGTGCGGGAATACCTGGCCTCGGAACTCAAAAATCTGATCTTAAAATACTTTCCGACGATCGATACGCAGGGTGTACACGGCAACCAGAAAGTGTGGGAGTACTACGAGCAGAATAAAAAATCGGTGGAGAAAATTACGCGGTTTGACATTTTCAATCTCCAGTATCGCCTGCCCCGCCGTTTGTTACAGGTGCCTTACGACGTAGCCAACCGCCTGAGCCGTAACCTGATTCAGAAGTCAGCCACCGGCCTGGTTTCCGACATTACGTACAAGGATTATTTCCTCACCAACGACGCCGAGAATTGTTTTGACTTTTTTTACGTTGCAACAAAGTGAGTTTTCAGTGGGTGGTTTTCTGTTTTCAGTTCATACCTACAGCTTTAAGCAGCCTGGGGCACAGAAACATGCTGTGTTCACGGACGTGCGTTGGCTTCCTAACTGAAAACTGACCACAGAAAACTGCAAACTTCCCATGCACTTATACATCCACGTTCCTTTTTGCCGGCAGGCGTGTTACTACTGCGACTTCCATTTCAGCACTTCCCTGCAAGGGCGTACGGAGATGGTAGAAGCTATTTGCCGGGAAATCGAACTACGGAAAACGTATCTGCCGGATGCATCGCTGGATACCATTTATTTCGGTGGGGGTACGCCTTCGTTGCTGGAAAAAGCGGACTTTCAGCACATTTTCCAGACCATTCATCAGCATTTTCAGGTACATCCAGAAGCAGAAATTACGCTGGAAGCAAATCCAGACGATCTTTCGCGGGAGAAATTACAGTTGTTTCACCGCATGGGCATCAATCGGCTGAGCATTGGCATTCAGTCTTTTCATACGCCCCATTTACAGCATCTGCACCGAATTCACTCGGCGGAAGATGCCCGTACCTGCGTGCGGATGGCCCAGCAGGTAGGCTTTGAAAATATTACGATTGATCTCATTTACGCCATTCCTTCGTCCGAGACCGATCCGCATACGATCTGGCGAAAGGATCTGGCCGAAGCGATGGCCTTGCAGGTACCGCACATCTCAGCCTACTGCCTGACCATCGAACCCCAGACAGTTTTTGGCAAATGGCTGAAAAATAAACGAATTGCTCCCATTGATGATGAATTTGCCGCCGAGCAATTCCAAATCCTGCGGGATACGCTACGGGAGCATGGGTTTGAACAGTACGAAATCTCCAACTTTGCCCGGCCCGGACGTCATAGTCAGCACAACAGCAGCTATTGGCTTCAACACCCGTATCTAGGCGTGGGGCCTTCGGCTCACAGTTACGACGGACTTCGTACGCGTCAGTACAATCGCTCAAACAATCCGCAGTACGTAGCCGCCCTGCAGCAAGGTCTGATTCCGGCTGAAATCGAGGATCTGACCGAACAGGATCTGGTGAATGAATACGTTTTAACCAGCCTGCGTACGCACTGGGGGACGGACGTCGAACGCATTCGTCAGCTTTCGGAAATGGGCCTGTACGTGATTGAAGAAGCCCTTCCCGCACTTCAGCAAAACGGCTGGATTCGCCGGGAAGGCTCGATGCTGTTTTTGACGGAAACGGGCAAATTATTCGCGGATCGCGTGGCCGAAGAGCTTTTCTGGGTGGAGGATTAAAGGGCTTTTTTACGACGCATTACTCGAAAAACGTCACTGTACTACTATTTTTGTTTCAATCCGTTGGTTGCTTTCCAAGAAAAGTACCAGTACGACCACGGGTTTGATCCACTAGCTATTGACGTATGCCCGCCTCGAAAAGCCCTGACACCTATCGTTCCTGGCCCCAACAAGTCCTTCGTTTTTTCGGCAAAATACTGTTCTATTTTATCGTCCTTTCGATCGGCGGTACGCTGGTCTTTCGCTTCGTTCCCATTCCCATTACCTGGACGATGCTTGACCGGAAGATTACCAACGGAGGAAAATTATACTACGACTGGACTTCCTACGACGAAATTTCTCCGGAAATGGCCCTGGCCGTCGTCGCTTCAGAAGATCAGCGATTTCCGCAGCACTTTGGCTTCGACTTTGAAATGATGGGTAGTGCGTTCAAGAATAACCTGAAAGGCCGCCGCATCAAAGGAGCCAGTACCATTAGTCAGCAGGTGGCTAAAAACGTGTTTTTGTGGCAGGGCCGTAGTTATTTCCGCAAAATGCTCGAAGCCTGGTTTACGCTGCTTATTGAAGTGATCTGGGGCAAACAGCGGATTCTGGAAGTATACCTCAACGTAGCCGAAACCGGTCCCATGACCTTTGGGGTGGAAGCCGCGGCCCAGCGATACTACGGGAAACCGGCGGCCCAGCTCACGCGGACCGAAGCGGCCCGCATTGCCGCTGTATTACCCAGCCCCAACCGTTTCCTCATTGCCCGGCCGTCGAGTTACGTGCAGCGACGTACCAACAGTATTTCCCGGCAAATGCGGGCACTGGGCGGTAAATCTTATCTGATCTTTTAAACCGTTTACAGAAAGCCTGCTTCCACCAATTGGGCGTATACTCGGTGAATGGGCAGGCCCATTACGGTAAAATACGATCCTTCAATGCGATCGATACCGACCATGCCGATGAAATCCTGTACGCCATAGGCCCC
>NZ_JBMDWJ010000382.1:0-1758 GCF_048595215.1 Siphonobacter sp. | reverse complement strand
TTGAAAAGCGTCACGGCGATTCCCCGAATCGGTCAGCCCGAAGACATTGGCGGTGTCGTTGCTTTTCTGTGTACACCCGAAGCCAAGTGGGTCAATGCTCAACGGATTGAGGTGTCGGGAGGTCTGCAACTGTAAGTTCTTCGTCCGAATTACAGCTAAGCCGCGGCAAACTCCATTGGGCTGCCGCGGCTTGGTTATGAAGCTTACTCTTTCAGGGAAACCGGTACTTCCAGCGTGGCCCACTTCAACGTAAATCCTTGGGGTGTGACTTCATACAGCAAACGCTCACTGGCAGAGGCCATTGCTTTGGGTTTCGCCGTCACGGTCAATACGTCGTTTGCCCGGTCCAGGTTCGCTTCCCCCGTCCGTTTCACGCCCCACTGGCCCGTTTGTGAGTTAAAGATAAACGTCCACTGTTTTTCTTCGGGAATAGCAAACAAGGTATACTTACCCGCGGGCAAGCTTTTTCCTCCGACCTGAATCGCTTTGTCGGTTTCAAAGGTGGTGGCCTCGTTGGCTCCCGCCCGCCATACTTTACCGTAGGGAACCAGTTCGCCCCAAACGGTACGACCTTTCACCGAAGGACTGCTGTATTGAATGGTTACGGTTGCCGTACCAATTTTTCCCGTAGCCGTGGCCGGTGGGCTGGGTCGCTGACTTTTGTCTGCCTGAGCCATAGTCAATGATGAAATATTGAATAAGAAAAGTAGTGTTACTGCAAAGCGGAAGCTCGATTTCATGAGGTTCAATGTTAGAGGATGAAAAAGGGTACGGGTAAAAATCCCGGCTTCTGCCAAGTTACCAGTTTTACAGTAACCTTTTCAATTTCAGTCTTTTAATTATTACGCATACGATTATCGAAGCTTAACTTCACGATAACCCTGAAGAGCATTAGGTGAAGAATAGACCCGCCGACCAGATGTAGGCGGCAGGGAACGGACGGTTTATTACTTTTCAGCGTACAGAGGTTCCAGTTACTGCACTAAAAGCGGACGAGTGAAACCTGCTATTGACTGCTTTTTTTAAAGCGATAGAGATACGGTGCCGTATTGGCCGCACCGGTGTATTTTTTGTGAAGACGTTCCAAAACCCCCAGATCCAGGATTTTTTTCTGGAAATTATTGATGGGAAACGAGCGATGGTAGACGGCTTCGTAAAGCTCCTGTACTTCCCGCATCGTAAAGGTTTCCGGCAGAAGATTAAAAGCAATCAGCTTTTGATCCAAGTTTTGGCGAAGAGCCTCCAATCCGTACGTCAAAATTTCCACATGGTCGTGAATCATTTCAGGAATGTCCAGAACGTTTCGCCATTCAAGGTATTCGTCAAACTCGCCACATTGCGGATTTACCTTCGTAATATCTACCAAGGCGTAGTAGCCAATACTGATAAAGCGACTGGTCAACCATTCCACCACTCCGGCATTAAATCGGCGATCATCAAATCGTTGCAATTTCGACGCCTGCCCGAGTTCAGGCGAGCGCCGATACCACCCGGGATTCCCGCCTCGATTCGGCGCGTTGCCGACAACTGGCCGACCGCCGGAAACCCGGAATTTCCTGGGCGGGCAATGTCGCTTCCTGCCTGAACCGTGCTGATGTGCTGATAATGCTGTGAGGAGGGACCGCGGGGCAACCGGTCCCCGCAGCGCGGTGAAAAACGGAGGATCCACGGTGGAGACCAGCACCCTTGCCGGCAGGCTATCCCGGTGGGCAGTACTGTCCTGCGCATGGCTGCAAGATTATCTCTATGCTGGCGCCT
>NZ_JBMDWJ010000381.1:0-9339 GCF_048595215.1 Siphonobacter sp. | reverse complement strand
GATCCTGAAGGAAGTGTCCTCAACAAAATTCGCTGGAAACGCCTGTTTCACTTGATCGACTAACTAGTAATTCTTTTCTTTTTATAAGGCCCGTGTTCGGAAGAATACGGGCTTTTTTGTTTGTGAGTAATAAAAACAATTTTTTAAGGAAATAATCATAATTTAGAGCCGCTTAGATGATTTAATTACCTGCTGAAGTAATTCCCTCATTTAACTTCTAAACCCCTATGCAAGGCTTACAACGTATTGATTACGGTGTGTTTCTGATTTATTTTCTCCTCGTTTCTTCCTATGGTTACTGGATTTATCGCCGCAAAAAGTCCAGTGAAACCAATACCAAAGATTTCTTTCTGGCGGAGGGCTCGCTAACCTGGTGGGCAATTGGGGCTTCGCTGATTGCCTCCAACATTTCTGCCGAGCACTTCATCGGTATGTCGGGCTCGGGTTTTGCGATGGGACTAGCGATTTCTTCGTACGAATGGATGTCGGCGGCTACGCTGATTATTGTAGCCATTTTCTTCATTCCCATTTATTTGAAGAACAAGATTTACACGATGCCGCAGTTTCTGTCGCAACGCTACAATGATACCGTGGCAACGATCATGGCGGTATTCTGGCTGTTGCTGTACGTATTTGTAAACCTTACCTCCATTCTGTACCTCGGGGCCCTGGCCGTTGAAACCATTTCCGGCGTACCCTTCACTACCTGTATGCTCGGACTGGCCGCTTTCGCCATTTTCATTACCCTCGGTGGTATGAAAGTAATTGGCTATACGGATTTGATTCAGGTGGTAGTACTGATCATGGGTGGCGTCGCAGTAACGTTCTTGGCTCTGCAAATGGTGTCAGATCAATGGGGCGGAAATGGTGTAATCGATGGACTAAGTTTGCTACATACGCACGCCAATGGCCATTTCCACATGATTTTTTCCGAAGGACATACCTACTACTACGAATTACCCGGCATGGCCGTACTCTTTGGCGGTATGTGGATCAATAACCTGAATTACTGGGGCTGTAATCAGTACATCGTGCAGCGGGCCTTAGGAGCCGATCTGCCGACGGCCCGGAGCGGTATTCTGTTTGCGGCGTTTCTTAAACTCGTCATTCCGCTCATCTGTGTCATTCCGGGTATTGCGGCGTACGTGCTTTATCAGAACGGGGCTTTTCAGCAGGAAATGGTTGACGCTGCCGGAAAGGTAAAACCTGATCACGCGTACCCCACGCTCATGAATTTATTGCCAACTGGCTTAAAAGGACTGGCATTTGCGGCCCTGACGGCGGCCATCGTAGCTTCGCTGGCGGGAAAGTGTAACAGTATTTCGACGATTTTCAGTCTGGATATTTACAAGAAATTCCTCAATAAAGATGCTTCCGAAAAACAGACCGTTTTCATTGGAAGAATAGCCGTATGGGTGGCCTTTGCCATCGCCTTACTCATTACGCCGCAGTTACGCCACCTCGAACAGGCGTATCAGTTCATTCAGGAATATTCCAATTATCTGACGCCCGGAGCTTTTGCTCTGTTTTTCCTGGGATTGTTCTGGAAGCGTACCACTTCCACGGCGGCTCTCGTGGCGGCGAGTGTATCCATTCCGCTGGCGTTGCTGTTCAAGTGGCTGCCCGACACGCCCATTCCTTTTCTGCACCGCACGGGCTGGTGTTTCCTGATTCTGGCGGGCCTGATGATTATCATATCACTGCTCGATACGTCCAGTAAATTCAATCCCAAGGGCTTAGTACTGACCCGATCCATGTTTCGTATTTCGCCTTCGTTCGTCGTTTTTTCGGCCTTGATTTGGGGGATTATTGCGGCGTTGTATACCGTTTTCTGGTAAAATAAAGAATATACGTTCTGAGATTAGTTCAAAAAATACTGCTTATTATCTAAGCAATTTTGAAAATTAAATTACCTTTGAAAAAACGGTAACGAATTCAATTTCAACGGCATAAACGATTTTTCTGTCCTGTTAAACCAAGAAGTAATGAAAACCGACTTCAGTCCTCAAGAAAAAGCTCCGCTATCGAGTCTCGACGTTTGGGAAGATGATTTATTGGAACGTTATCCCGAGCCGGAAACGACGGCTAAGGCCAAGGAAGAGTTCCGGAATTACGATAATCCGGAGCGGGATACCGTACGGGAATTCTATCGACTCAATCATACCTACCAGACCTACGACTTCGTTCAGCAGAAAAAAGCGGATTTCCTGAAGTTTGACCGGAAAGAAATGCCCATTTGGGAGGCTTTTAACTTCCTGAATACGCTGGTGGATGATTCCGATCCGGATATTGAACTCGACCAGTTGCAACACCTGCTCCAAACCTCGGAAGCCATTCGGGCCGACGGTCATCCCGACTGGTTTGTACTGACGGGTCTGTTGCACGATATGGGAAAAGTACTATGTCTGTTTGGCGAACCGCAGTGGGCGGTCGTAGGCGATACGTTCCCGGTGGGCTGTAAACCTTCGGATAAAATTGTCTATCCCGAATTCTTCGACGCCAATCCGGACAGCCAAGACGAACGCTACAATACCAAATACGGAGTTTACGAACCCAATTGTGGTCTGGACAACGTGCATTTATCCTGGGGTCACGATGAGTATCTGTACCACATGATGAAAGATCACATGCCCGAGTCGGCTCTGTACATGATGCGGTACCACTCGTTTTACGCCCAGCACCGGGAAGGAGCCTACGATCATTTGATGGATGATCACGACCGCGAAATGTTCAAATGGGTGAAGCTTTTCAATCCGTATGATCTGTATTCGAAAGCTCCCGTACCTCCCAATGTGAAGGAACTCAAACCGTATTATGAGGATCTGATTGCGAAATATCTGCCTTCAACGATTAAGTTTTAGTCGAAGAGGCTACCCTGAACTTAATACGGAGCTACCGAGATGGACTCGCTTTGGGTGGGGCATTACTAACTCCGAAGGAGTTCAATCTCACTAGCCATGGGTGCAACCCATGGAATAAAAGAAACCCCCGACTTGTGATAGTCGGGGGTTTCTTTTTATTCCACGTACAAAACCAATCCTTTCAGGTAATGACCCTCGGGATGGAAGAAGTTGACGGGGTGATCGGGTCCCTGCGACAGGTGATGCAGGACGCGTACCTGCCTGCCAGCTTCAATAGCGGCGGCAACGATTGTATTGTAAAACAATTCGCGATCCACTACTTGTGAGCAGGAGAAGGTAAACAGAATGCCACCCGGAGCGAGTCGCTTGAGTCCTTCAATATTCAGTCGTTTATACCCCTGAACGGCCCGGTGACGGGCGTCCATGCTCTTCGCGTACGCGGGTGGATCGAGTACCACTACATCGTACTGCTGATCGTGCGTTTTGAGGTATTTTACCACGTCTTCGGCGTATGAAGCGTGCGTAGGTTCAGGACCAAAATTATTGGCCTCTACGTTAGCCTCTACCAGCTTAATGGCTTTTTCCGATACATCTACCGAATGGACCAGCGAGGCTTCTGCTGCTAAGGCATAAATCGAAAATCCACCCGAATAGCAGAAGGCATTCAGCACGCGTTTGCCTTTTACGTACTTGGTCAGCAATTGCCGATTTTCGCGTTGATCCAGGAAAAAGCCTGTCTTCTGTCCGGTTTGCCAGTCAATCAAAAAGGTATGACCATTTTCCAGTACCGGGTGTGGTAACGTGATGGTATCCTTTTGCCAGAGATAGCCGTTTTGTACCGATTGAGCGTAGCGATCCGGTAGCGTTTCGTGACTCTTATCGTAAATGCCTTTCAGAGCATCGCCGTATAGTTTTTGCAGAGCCTGGGCAATGGCTTCCCGCTCACGGTGCATGCCTACGCTATGAGCCTGAAAGACAACTACGCCGTTGTACCAGTCGAGAATAAGTCCGGGAAATCCGTCCCCTTCACCGTGTACTAGGCGGTAGCAGGTCGTAGTCGTAAACTGCAGGGCTTGCCGAACGCGAAGGGCATTTTCCAGTTTTTGTAACCAGAAATCTGCATCGGGCGTTAATGGCTCAAACGAGAATAATTTTACGGTAATTGAACCTTCGTGGTAATGGCCCGTCGCCAGGTAATTTTTCTGATGATCAAGTACTTCTACCACTTCGCCATCCTTCGGCTTACCGAGGGTTTTGGCAATAGCTCCCGAAAACACCCAAGGGTGGAAACGACGAACGGGAGCGTCCTTTCCGGGCTTCAATATAATCTGTACCACTGATTCCATGGTACAAAGATAACAGGGGATGGGGCAATCGTTGTCAGTAGATCATTGATAGTTAACGGAGGAAGGCTAAGATTACTTAGTAGCAATTAACCGATGCTGGAATTGTGTAGGATATAGGTGACGCCACGGGTACGGGTTTGGAAGCCTGCACCAGATGCTCGTTTCAATTAAACATCCCAGCCCTGCTATAATCACCTTTCCTGCCAATAACCATCAACAAAAAACAAACAACTCAGAAAACAGCTACTCCTCCGGCCGTACCCGAAACAAACGTTGCAACCACGAACGTTTCTCTATCTCCTCCGCCTGTTTGTCTTTTTCACTGAGTGTAGGGAGTTGATTCAGATCCGGCTGACCCGCGTCAATCCAGCAGGTATACCAGAAATCGCCGATCATTTTTACGGAAGCCCGCATCTGTCGCTCAACCTGATGATTGAGTAACTGATGATACCGTTCGGAAAAATCACGGGAGTAGGTCTTTTGAATGACGTTACCTCGTTCTTCCAAAGAGTACTTCCGGGATTGACCCAGTTCCTGGGTCACCTGCGTTTCCAGCGAAAAAAGCGAATCCAGACAATGGTGAGCCTGACGTACCGCTTCCCAAGAGCGGCGGGCGGGCGAGCGAACGTACGCGGCTGGACCGACGAAAAAATCGTACTGCTCGGCATAAAGCTCGGGTAAACGACTTTCCCAGAAGGCGTGAATTCCTTCCTGACCGGTCAGCTGGCCGTTGTAGTTACGCGTGGTGTGGAGAGGTACATTGCCATCAGCAATGTAATGGCCCATTTCCGCCGATAGTTTTAGAATACGAGCAATGTTTCGTTGCTGAAAGGCTTCTGTCAATTGAAACTTCATGCGTTGAATGTGCCAGGGTACGATGCCATGCGTATTAAGCGTATCTTCACCCCAATACGCCACCGCATCCTTCCAGTACGGTTTGCTCCATACACTGTCCCCATAAGCCTCTACGTCAAGGTAATGGCGGGCGGCTTCACCCACGACAGCATAGCGACGCTTGTCTGGATTCACGGAATTCTCCATCAAATACATCAGGTTCTTTTTGTAAAAGCGACCCATTTCAGGGGGCAGCGTAAAGATCGCTAGGCGGTTAATTCGCTGGTGAGCATAAAAGCCCCAGCTAAAAGCCGGATACAGAGGAATTTGCAGAAAAATCAGCAAAAAGAACCGTTTCATGGGTTGCAGTAATAGAAAAGGGAGCGAATGGCTATCGATCAAATCATTAGCCATCAGCTAATTTGAAGGGATTCACGTATTTAGTAAAGAATTTTTGAGGGAACGGCTGGTAATCTGAGAAGGAAGTCTTACTTTTGCATTCCTATTCCGAAAATCCATAGATTCTCAGTAATATAAAGACATGGCAAACCACAAATCAGCTCTGAAGCGGATCCGGGCAAACGAGACGAAACGCCTTCGTAACCGTTTCCAGCATAAAACGACTCGTACGTTCATTAAGAAACTGCGTGCTACTACCGATAAAGTAGAAGCTCAGGACCTGTACAAAAAAGTTGCTTCTATGTTGGATAAATTGGCGAAGAAAAACGTCATCCACAAAAACAAAGCGGCTAACAACAAGTCGAAGTTGGCAAGATTTGTCAACAAACTGCAAGCTGCTGCTTAATTGCCGGATAGCCCATTGATTGAACGGTAGCCTTCCGTTCAGTTAGAAGCCTTACTTTCGCTAGTAAGGCTTTTTCGCTATTCCCCTATGACTCCTGTTTACCAGCCGCTAAGTACCATTAAAACCTGGGCCGAAGAAGATCGCCCCCGGGAAAAATTAATGCTGAAAGGCAAAGCGGCTTTGAGTGATGCCGAACTATTGGGCATCCTGATCAATTCGGGTATTCAGCATTATACGGCAGTCGACTTGGCCAAGATGATTCTGAGTAGCGTGGGCAATGACCTCAATCAACTGGCTAAACTCAGTATCAAGGAGCTTTCTAAATTTAAAGGCATTGGTGAAGCCCGGGCCATTACGATTGTCTCCGCTCTGGAACTGGGTCGCCGCCGCAAAGAATCGGAACCCGTCGTACGCTCATCCATCACGAGTTCAGAGACGGCTTATCAGGCCTTACGCCCGCATCTGATGGATTTACTGCACGAAGAATTCTGGATTCTGCTACTCAACCGGGCTAATCAGATCATACGGCCCATGCAAGTTTCAGCGGGTGGTGTTTCGGGTACAGTAGCCGATCCTAAGCTGATTTTTAAACACGCCATCGAGCATTTAGCCAGTGGTATGATTCTGGCTCACAACCATCCGTCGGGAAACCTGCAACCCAGTCATGCGGACAAAGACCTGACCCGAAAGTTAAAGGAAGCCGGAAAGTTACTCGACATCCCCATTCTGGATCACCTAATCCTGTGCGATCATAAGTATTTGAGCTTCGCAGACGAAGGTTTACTTTAAGGGTGTCTCTTTCTTCGCTGCCACCACAGGCCTAAACCAATCAATACCAAACCACCCGCAATGCCCGCTGTAGTAGGAAGGGCTGCATCGTCGTACAAGGGAGTCGTTTCGCCCATCTGGATGAGGCCCGACCAGTAATACGGAAGTTGTTGATCCTGCGTTTGTAGCCATTGAAGCTGAGCTTTCTGTAAAGCCAGATCCTGTGGCAAACCCTGGGAAAGAAAGCGGTAAAAATCTTCAATCAAGGTGTAGGTAGCCTTGTTTTCGACACTCCACAAGGTCGTGATGGTACTGGGAATACCCAAAGCCGCAAATCCCCGCGACAAACTAAATACACCTTCCCCTTTCTGATCGACACCCACCCCCGTTTTACAGGCCGACAACACGAGTAAACGCGTACGAAAGGAAGGAGCGTTCTCCAGTTCAGAAAGTTTCAAGGCTGAATCCGCAAAGTACAAGACCGGTTCGTGGGTAGTGGTACTATCGGCGTCGGCATGGGTGAACAGGTGTAAAATTCGGTAATCGGCGGCCTGGTCCAGAAAGGCCCGTTTGGTAGCCGCCTCGTGTACCAGCGTTTTCGGGAAAAAGACCTGCTTTTCAATCCGGTTTAAGGCCTGGACCGAACCCGGCAAAGGCTGTTGATGCAGAGCCGCAGTAAAGACTTCAGGAGCCAGGCCCAGAAAATTTTTACTCCAGCCCATCGGCGGACGTTTTCGCAGTAGAAATCCTGCAGAATACGTGTAACTAAAGGCATGCGTATGGATGAGATAATCAGAAGGACGGTCGGGCGAAAAACGAAAGGCATCGAAAGGAAGCACAACGCCGTCCGAAGAAATGATGAAGCGAGTCGAAGACAGGCCTAAGGGAGCCAGTAATCGCTGATATAATTCATAACCCAGCCGATTGAACTGCTGTACTTCCGTGACAGTGAGTTGGGCAGTAGAGCAGTACTTGAGGAATTGCTGGGCCTTGCCTGGCAGGCCGGTTAGGGGCAGGCGTTTGCAAACCGTTTTAGTTGGAGTGACGCCCAGTGCGTACAGAGCCCGTTCGCCGATAAAGTAACTAACCAAAGCCTGATCTTTGGCCAGCAACGATTTCTGTACGGTTTGCAGCGAAGGTACCTGATTTTCGTACTTGTACTGATAATAAGTCGGGTGGGTTTTTTCGAGGGAACGGATAAAGGCTTGTTGGGCCTGCGTTACGCTATCGAGGCGATTACGGGTGGCCCGTTGTTCCGCCAGTGAGCCAATTGCAGAGAGATCCTGTAATTGCTCGATAGCCTGGCGATAAGCCCGTTCCTGCTCGGCCAGATGAGCGGGTAATTGCCGACTGGCATTCCATTCGTTGAGACGGTCGGCCAGCAGTACGGCCCGGCTTTTCTCGAAAAAATAAAAGGCTCGACTGCTGTTTTTCTGCCAGTAACACACCTGAATGGCATCTTCGTAAAAAGACCGGGTTGTATTTCGCCAGTATAGCTTGGATTTCATCCCCTGATGACTCCACCGCATCCGGTCAATCATCTGATCGGTAACCGTGATGGTTTGCTGAGCAAGCGTGAGGTACTGTGGATTGTGCGTTTGCTGGTATCGCATCCGTAAAGCCTGCACTTTTTGCTTAAGTAACAGCAGCAAATATTCCTTCCGGGATACACTTTGCAACTGGCTCGTATGCGGATTAGCACTCAGGCGATAGGGCGTACAGGAACGCACCAACTGATGAATACCCCGCTGGAAATAAGCCAAAGCCACCGTTGGCCGGGTACTGTTCAGCTCGCCCAGGTTGCTGTACACAATCGCTCGTACATCGGGTTCCTGAAAATACGTTAAGGCTCGCAGGTAGGCTCTCTGAGCCTGTACGGGTTGTCTTAGATGCTTGAAAAGTATTCCTTGTTCGTTGTAGAGTTTTCCCTGCGAAACGCTGTCGGTAAAGGTGCGTAATGCCTGTTTGAGTAATTCCTGAGCCCGGGGCAACTGTCGTAGTTGTAAATAGATGTCAATGGCCAGTAAGGAATGATCTGGATTGAGGGGTCCGTGTTTGGGATCGATGACCGATTCCATCAGTTGGGCCGCCTCGGGCAACTGATTCAAACCAATGAGGCCTTCTACTTTCTGATTCAAATTATACAATTCGCGGGAGGAACTATGGGCCAGACGAGCGTAGTCAATGCCTTTATCGGCGTATTCAACGGCCTGATGAAAATCACCTTTGGCATTGGCCAGATACGCGTACTGGGCACAGGCCGCCGCCACCCGTTCATGGAACTGGTGACGTTCGCTGTGCGTAATGACTTGCAGGAGGATACTTTCAGCTTCTTCCCAACGGTTGTTCCCGATCAGATAGGCCCCGTAGCGGTACATACTCTGCGTGGACAAATCGGGGGGAAGGGCAGGCAGACGAACGGCTTCCTGTAACTGTTCCAGGGCTTTTTTCTTATTACCCGCCAGCCAGTACAGATTGCCCAGAGTGTTTAGCAACCGACCGTAGGAAGAATCCTGGGCTATTCCACAGCGTAGCCAATCGCGTTTTAAGTTCTCCCAGTCAGCAATGGATTCCGATGGCAGCAGGCGACTGACTTGGGAGGCAAACGTAGTGGATTGTCGGCAATGGGCGTATTCCGCCCAACCACTCAGGAACAGAAAACACCCGAGTAGTTTAAGGCAGATATGGGATATAATGGCCCTCAACCACGTATGCTTTAAAACAA
>NZ_JBMDWJ010000380.1:0-8330 GCF_048595215.1 Siphonobacter sp. | reverse complement strand
AGGTTTTCATCTCCCGGTAATAGTTGCTGTCGGTTAGTGTATGTTGTTAGAATACAACCTGAAACCTTCATGGACGACATAAACCCGATCCCCGTCCTATCGCGATAAGTCGCCTACTTTATCCGCAATGCGGTGGCCTGGAGCAGGATAAAGTCAGCGGCGGGCGTGCCCGCATGGAATGCATATGGACTAATGACCAGCCGTGCCTCCGGGACGGAACCCGATATATATGCTCCTAATTCACCCAAACTAAACTGTTTGCAACGTCACCGCTTCCGATGGCTCCGCTACCCGACTTTTGCCAAAATTGATCAGGAACAGCAATCCACCGATGAGGACCACGGCCGCTCCAATGTAGAAAAAGGCCTGTCCGTAACTGATGCTTTGTGATTTGAACAAAAAGCCCATCAGCATACCACCGAGGTTACCACCCGCCCCAACTACACCCGAAATAACGCCCAGGGCTTTGGGATTGATGAAAGGTACCAAAGCATACGTACTGCCATTGGCCATTTTCAGGAACAAAGCGAAGGTGAGCATGGAAACAATCGCCATCGTCAGGTTACCCGATTGAGCGAAAAGCAGAATGCCCAGTCCTTCCAGCAAAAGCAACACGGCGAGCAGAATGCCTTTCCCCCGCATCCCGTACCGCTGACCCACGCGGTCGGCTACTACGCCGCCCATCGCTCGAGCAAAGAGATTCATGAATCCGAACAACATGGCCCAGAAACCAGCCTCTGTTTCGCCCAGACTGAATTGATCGAAAAAGTAAAGAGCCGCTACACCGTCAAACGTAATTTCCATACCGAAACAGCAGGCATACGCCAGAGCCAATGCCCAGACCCGAATGTCCGTACAGGCCTCGCGGAAACTACCCGCCGCCGTACCGGCGTTCTGCCGTTGCAGGTCTTCAAAATTGCCTGCGGGGGTATCCGTGGTATATCGGTAGTATAGAAAAGCCATCACCAGCATCAGCAGACCCGGTACAATCATAGCGAGTCGCCAGGCGTCGGATTTGACGAAACCCAGCCCCATAATCAGCGTCATGATCAAAGGCATGGCGAGTTGCGTAACGCCACCGCCCAGGTTGCCCCAGCCACCGGCCACGGCATTAGCCGTACCTTTGATTTTGGGAGCAAACATCATGGACGTATGAAATTGCGTAATGACAAAAGATGCTCCAATCACCCCAATCGCCAGACGAAACAAAAGAAATGTGAGGTAATCGTGAGCCAGTCCAACGAGCATAACCGGCAGCGAACCAATTACCAGGAGAGCCGTATAGGTCTTTCTGGGGCCCCAGGTGTCACACAGTTTTCCGATGATCAGACGGGCAAAAATCGTGGCTGAAACGGCCGCAATAATGGTGTTACCCACCTGAGCCTTTGTCAGTCCCAGATCGGCTCGTATGGCGGGCATGAGCGGAGCCAGTCCGAACCAGCCGAAGAAGCACACAAAGAAGGTCAGCCAGGTTAAATGAAAAGTACGCATCTGGATGCCACGGAAACTGAACAGCGGCAAGGTGTCGAGTGGTTGTTGGGTAGATTTCATCGGGAAGATTGATTTTTAGCTAAAAAGTCCGGACGGATGTTGAGCATCAGATACGCCCACTGACCCTGTTTGTCTTTCTGATTGACCGTATTTAGTTTGACGTATTCCAGGCGATTGTTGCCCTGCATGAAGCTGTAGCCCAGTTCGAGCGAAGTGAAAGAGTTGAGCAGGTACGTGGCTACGAAATCGTATTCCCAGCCCAGGCTGCCCTGAATACTAGAAGGAAGCGTACCGTCTATACTTCGGTTGCGTACGGGCGACGCCAGAGCAAAATAGTGTACGTCGAAGCTAGCCGTCAGGCGTTTGTGAGCGTATTTGCTCTTGAAAAAGCGATCCTGTAACCCCCCACTCGGCGAGCCCGTGCCTACGTAAAAGTAGTCCATATAGCCCCAGTGCCGATGCGGCGTGCCGTACAGGGGATCAAAGCGGGAAGTCTCGCCGGTCGTCAGACCAGACTTATTACCCGAAAGCACTTCATAACCGAGTCCAAAACTAAAAGGACCCTGCTGCACAAACGCATTTCCCCCGTAGTGATACGCCTGCCGGATGCGTAAGCCATCCCGGTCACGACCGCTTTGCAGGTAGCCGAACGCCTGATAATTCACGCGTTTACTGAGTTTCCCGAGTAACATCGCTCCGTAGGTCAAGCGGGAATGCACGCCCAGTACGTCGTATTTTCGTCCGTAAACGTAGCCACTCGATTCGCTACCGATACTGTCTATACGATACC
The DNA here is from genome assembly GCF_048595215.1 of Siphonobacter sp. Taxonomy (NCBI): domain Bacteria; kingdom Pseudomonadati; phylum Bacteroidota; class Cytophagia; order Cytophagales; family Cytophagaceae; genus Siphonobacter; species Siphonobacter sp. The sequence continues at coordinate 6,049 of NZ_JBMDWJ010000380.1, read as the reverse complement.
TGGAAAAGTCATCTTTGAAGAACAGGGCAGAAAACGTCTGCTGCCGGATACTGCGTTGCAGATAGGCCATCTGAAAGGCTTTGAACTGCTGCGTCTGACCGTTCGTACTCACGGCATTGGTCAGGATCGGAGCCCCGTTTTTGCCACTAGTCGGAATAAAGCCCGAAGCCAGGGGCAGTAACATATTTTTCGTGGACAAAGCCGTCGTGGGTACATTGCCGGGCGTGTAGCTGGTACCCGTCAGGCCAAAGGCATCGGAATTTTGATTGAATCCGCCGCCCAGATCCAGTTTCCAGCCCTGATGCCGGAATTTGAGTAAGGCGGCATCAAAGCGACGGCCCTGCTGTAGCCAATCCAGATTGCCGAGTAACCGCACATCGTCGTACACCAGCTCCTGCCGCCCGACTTTCAGCGACAATTCGTCGATGGGACGGAATTTAAGCGTGGTATCCGCCCGATTGATGAGCTGGATTTCGCCCCAGGCCTCGTGTACGGACAGGCGATTGCCATCCGCAACGGAAATACTGGAAGCATCCTGGCCCCAGACGCGTACGTCCTGAAGCGTTACGTTCAGGCGAAGACGGCTGGCCTGGTAGCCAAAACTCAATCGGGTACGCTGTGAGGTGAAAACGGCCGCTTTACTGCCTCGTGGGGCCAGATTGCCGTACCCATCCCGAAGTTCGGTTCGGGTGCGAAGCTGTCCCGTCAGGGAAAGCTGGGCATGAGCAGTCGGGCCGATGCAGCTGGCTCCACCAAGAGCCAGTACCATCAGATACATTTTTTTCATCGGAAAGGATTTCGTACTACCGGAAGAATGGTATGCAACGCGTAAGTACTTCTGACCTGCGGCAGGGCCAGTACGAAGAGCGGTAGGCGGCGACAGTTCGTTCGCCAGCGAGAGACTGGATTTGCTTTACGTCTGTTTTTCCATTTCCTTTGAAACGTTTGTGTGAACCATGAACAAGCCCCAAGTAACCGATCCAAAGGTGCCCCCGCACCGGATCGGTTCTTTTTTTTATGGATTGGATTTTGTAAGAATCTGATTATTCACAAGCTACAGCAGCCAGACACTCGCGGATGTAGGCCGGATGCAGCGTTACTACCTCGCCAATCACCAGTACTGCCGGAGCCCCCACGCGGTGGGCGGCTACCCGTTCCGGCATTTCCCAGACCTGACCCAGTACGCAGCGTTCATCGGGCCGGGTTCCGTTCTGAATGACGGCCATGGGTAGGTCTCCGCGACCGTGATTAATATATAACTGACACAATTCCTGAATTTTTTGCAAACCCATTAGTACTACTACGGTAGCCTTGGATTGTACGGCTAGCTTGAGGTCCTCCGATAGCTCGCCGTGACGTGTCGTTCCGGTAATGACCCAGAAACTTTCACTCACACCCCGCCGGGTTACCGGAATGTGCTGTGAGGCGGGTACGGCGATACAACTGGATATCCCCGGAATAATCTCACAGTCGATGCCGTGCTCGCGGGCGTACACGTATTCCTCATGACCCCGGCCAAACACGTACGAATCGCCCCCCTTCAGACGTACCACGTGACCATACTGTTTCGCCAGTGACACCAGCAGAGCATTGATTTCTTCCTGCGAAAAGGAAGGCCGTCCTACCCGCTTGCCCACGTATTGCTTCATCGCACCCGTAGGAGCGTATCGCAGGAGTTCCTGATTGGCCAGATCGTCATATAATACAACGTCGGCCTGCTCCAGAGCCCGTAGTCCTTTCAGGGTAATTAACTCTTCGTCTCCGGGACCAGCTCCTACCAGGGTGATGCGTGTTTCCATGCCTTTGCTCGTTTGAGTTACTATCAGTTATGTACTATATATAATGAATTGTTACTATAACTGATTGTTGGTTCAAAAATAGAGGTGAAATTTTAAAAAACAATGAAAAACATTAAAAATAGGTTTTAAAAATAACGATTTGTAAAAGAAAATATTAGGATTTGTGTTTTTGACGATTTATTTTTGACCGTATCAAAAGAGAGGACACGGGGGTGTTTTCTTGGAAATATTCAAAGATACAACGGGCTTGTACTAGTTAAATAGTTAAAAAGAACTATGAATCCACAAACAGAAGTACGGGTAGTCGTCATTGGCAATGGCATGGTCGGCTACAAGTTTTGTGAGAAACTCCTGGCGAAAGCAAAAAAAGGATCCGCGTTTCGGGTAACCGTATTTGGGGAAGAGTCCCGCGTTGCCTACGACCGCGTCCACTTAAGCGAATATTTTGCCGGGAAAACCGCCGACGATCTTTCGATGGCACCACTAAACTGGTACCAGGAAAACGGAATCGAGCTGTATTTATCGGATCCAGTGGTGGACATTGACCGGGAACGCAAGCAGGTTCGCTCGCACCACGGTCTGGTGGTTCCTTACGATTATCTGGTACTGGCGACGGGTTCCGGAGCTTTCGTGCCGCCGCTGGAAGGCGTGGAAAAAGATGGTGTATTCGTGTACCGTACGCTCGAAGATCTCGACCTGATTCAGTCCTACGCCCGAAAGGCGAAAAAAGGAGCCGTATTGGGTGGCGGTTTGCTGGGTCTGGAAGCCGCGAAAGCCCTGCTGGACTTAGGTCTGGCAGAAGCCCACGTGGTCGAATTTGCTCCCCGGCTGATGCCGCGTCAGATTGATGAAGTGGGATCGGGCATTCTGCAACGCAAATTGTCATCCTTGGGATTACAGATTCATTTATCCAAGTCCACGCAATGCCTGCTGGGAACTGAAACTATTGAAGGCATGCAGTTCGCCGATGGTTCGGTACTCGACGTGGACATGCTCATCATTTCCGCCGGGATTCGTCCCCGCGACGAGCTGGCGAAAGTAGCCGGACTGGAAACGCACCCCCGGGGCGGTATTCTGGTGAATAACTCCTTGCAAACCTCTGATACGTCCATTTTTGCGATTGGGGAGTGTGCCCTGGTTCATCAGATGATTTACGGACTGGTGGCCCCGGGATACGAAATGGCCGACGTAGTGGCTTCTCAGCTGGTGGGCGAAAGCAAGGAATTTAAGCCCTATGATCTTTCCACCAAGCTTAAACTCATTGGCGTTGATGTGGCCAGCTTCGGTAATCCCTTCGCTCAGGAACCCGACTGCCAGACCATTGCCTACGAAAATAAAGCCAAAGGCATTTACAAACGCATCAACGTGAGTTCGGATGGCAAAACGTTGTTGGGAGGCATTCTGGTTGGCGAAGCCGAGCAGTACAACATGCTGCTGCAAACCTGCAAAAACCAGACGGTGCTGCCGCCCAATCCGGAAGACCTGATTCTGGGTTCGCGGGGTGGGGAAGAAGCCGGTGCCGGCGTGATGAGCTTGCCCGACGATGCCCTGATCTGTTCCTGCGAAGCCATTACGAAAGCTCAGCTCTGCCACGAAATTTCCGAAAACGGACATACCACCGTCGATGCCCTGAAAAAGAGTACCAAAGCCTGTACGGGTTGCGGCGGTTGTACGCCGATGGTCAAAGACCTCATCCAGGCGGTGCAGAAACAGCAGGGGGTATACGTGCGAAACATCATTTGTGAACACTTCGACTATACCCGTCAGGAATTGCTGGACCTGATTCGGATTAATAAACTAAAGACCTACAATTCCGTACTCGATCACTTCGGAAAAGGCCACGGCTGCGAAACCTGCAAGCCCCTGGTGGCTTCGGTACTGGCCAGTTTGTGGAATGAAAACGTACTCGAGCAGGGCCGGGCGGTGATTCAGGATTCCAATGACCGTTTTCTGGCGAATATTCAGAAGGGCGGTAGTTACTCGGTCGTACCCCGGATTCCGGGTGGTGAAATTACGCCCGACAAGCTGATTGTGATCGGTCAGGTTGCCAAGCGATACAACCTGTACACCAAAATAACGGGTGGCCAGCGGATTGATCTATTCGGAGCTCACGTGGGCGATTTACCCTACATCTGGGAAGAACTCATCGCCGCCGGTTTTGAAAGTGGTCACGCCTATGGCAAAGCCCTGCGTACGGTAAAAAGCTGCGTCGGATCGACCTGGTGCCGGTTTGGGGTACAGGACTCCGTATCGTTCGCCATCGAACTCGAAGAACGGTACAAAGGTGTTCGGGCTCCGCACAAATTCAAATCGGGCGTCTCGGGTTGTATTCGGGAATGTGCCGAAGCCCAGAGTAAGGATTTTGGCATCATTGCTACCGAAAAAGGTTGGAACCTCTACGTGGGTGGCAACGGCGGCTCCAAGCCCCAGCACGCCCAGTTACTGGCGGCGGACGTGGACAAAGAAACGTGTATCCGGCTGATTGACCGTTTCCTGATGTTCTACATCAAAACCGCCGATCCGCTGACCCGTACGGCCACCTGGCTCAATAAGCTCGAAGGCGGTATGAGTTACCTCAAAGCCGTTGTCGTGGACGACGTACTGGGCATCGTAGCCGATCTGGAAGCGGAAATGCAGCAATTGATCCAGATGTACCAGTGTGAGTGGAAAGAAGTTGTGGAAAACCCCGAATTACGCAAGCGGTTTACGCACTTCGTAAACGCCCCGGAACAGAAAGATCCCACGCTGGAATTTGCTCCCCTGCGGACGCAGGTTCAGGCCAAAGAATGGAAATAAACCCAGGTATTCACTGTTATACGTTCATCCCGTTTCACTCATGGAAGTACTTTCTCCCGTAACCACCTGGCACCGGGCCTGCCGCGTAGAAGACGTTCCCGCCGATGGCGGAGCCTGTGTACTCATCGACGGCCGGCAGATTGCCATTTTCAATTTTTCCCGCACTAACGAGTGGTACGCCACCGACAACCAGTGTCCGCACCGGCAGCAGATGGTCCTTTCGCGGGGCATGATCGGCAGTCAGGGCGAGGAACCGAAAGTGGCATGTCCGTTTCACAAAAAGACGTTTTCCCTGCAAACGGGCCAGTGTCTGACCGACGAAAACTACCAGATTTCCACGTTTCCCATTCAAATCATCGACGGTCAGGTGTATATTGACGTATGAATGCACTCGACCGGCAGGTAGCCCGCCGTCTGACCCGTTATTATCTGCTGGCTCTGCACGTCATTGCCCTGCTGAGTATCGGGGGGCTAGGGTTCATTCGTCAAACCATCCATACGCACTACGCCGATAGCCGGGTACTGAACGTAGCCGGCCGTCAGCGAATGCTTAGCCAGCGACTTACCAAGCTGGCTTTGCTGCGTTCAGCCCCTCTGCCCAGTGCCGATTCGGTATTGTACGATTCGCTGTTGCAAAGCCTGAAAACGAGTCACGAACAGCTGAAGGCGGGGGTACTGGTGATGGAAAAAGAGTACACCGTACGCCGCAGCCCAACGATTGACCGGATGTTTCAACAACTGGAACCCGTGTTTAAGGCCATGTACCAAAGCTTCGTTCGGGTGAATACGCCAGGACAAACGCCGGATCAGCAACGACAGACGCTGACGGAATTGCTGAAGCAGGAACCCGTCTTTCTCCAGCGAATGAACGCCCTAGTTTTCCAGTTTGACGCGGAAAGTACGGCCCGGGTCAACGAACTGGAACGACTGGAAACCATACTGACACTAGCGACCTTACTGACGCTGTTGCTGGAAGGCCTGTTCGTGTTCCGGCCCGTGGTGCAGTATACCAAGCAAGTGATTCGTCAACTCACCCAGTCAGAAGAGGCTTTGCAAGAGAGTAATGAACAACTGGCTGTGGCGAACGAAGAATTACGCACGACGCAGGAAGAAGTCCTGCGGCTTAGCGATGAACAGCATGCGTTGCAACGAACGGAAGACCACATCCGCTCGGCGGCTTTGCTGGAAGGGCAGGAGGAAGAACGCCGCCGCTTTGCCCGCGAACTGCACGATGGGATCGGGCAAATGCTGACGGGCCTGTACCTGCAGGCGGCTAAGTTTCGAAAAGTGCCCTTCCCGGAAGAGCGGCAACGGCAGCGGGCCGATGAACTGGTGGAATCCATTCAGCTCATCATCCAGACCACCCGGCAGATTTCCCATAACCTGATGCCCACCTTGCTGGGTGATTACGGACTGGCGGCTTCCTTGCAGTTATTGGCTGATCAGCTCAGGAA
>NZ_JBMDWJ010000379.1:0-7475 GCF_048595215.1 Siphonobacter sp. | reverse complement strand
CCGAATTACCCGCGATTCCGGCTCTTTCTTTCCGTAAAGTGGCCTTTGGTTTCAACGGAAGCAAAGCCACAACGCCCGGCAAACACGACGTTCGGCTCACGCTTCTGCAACAGGGAAAGCCCATTGATCAGGCCAAACTTTCGGTAGAAGCCATGGCTAGCGGTGCATCCTACAGTCAGACATTCGTCAGTAGTATCGACGGCAGTCTACAATATTACGCCGTGACGCCACAGATGGGCGGTCCGCGTTCGCAGCAGTCCCTTTTCCTCTCCGTACACGGAGCGGGCGTGGAAGCCAGTGGTCAGGCCCGGGCCTATAAACCCAAAGACTGGGGTACGCTGGTCGCTGCTACCAACCGTCGCCCGCGGGGCTTTAACTGGGAAGACTGGGGTCGTCTGGATGCCCTGGAAGTGCTTTCGATTGCCAAAAATCGTTTTCAACCCGATCCACAGCATGTTTACCTGACGGGCCATTCGATGGGTGGACATGGTACCTGGTTTCTCGGAGCGACCTACCCCGATCAGTGGGCGGGCATTGCACCCTGTGCCGGTTACCCCACACTGAAAGAATACGGCTCGGCGGACGGATTGATTCCGGCAACGAGTCAGGATCCGATGGAACAAGTATTGCTACAATCTGGCAACCAGAGCGATGTACTGAAGCTGGTTTCCAACTATAAACCTTTAGGGGTCTATGTGTTGCACGGAGACGCGGATCGTACGGTACCCGTCACGTATGCCCGGCAGATGAAGAAACTTCTGGGTGACTTTCATCCGGATTTCAGCTATTACGAATATCCCGGTGGCGAGCACTGGTTTGGCGATCAGAGCGTAGACTGGAAACCCCTGTTTGATTATTTCAAATGGCATCAGCGGCCCGTGGATTCAACCGTTACATCGATTGATTTCATGACGGCCAATCCGGGTATTTCCTCCACCTTCCGCTGGGCGAGCATTCAGCAGCAGGAACGCCCGTTACAGTACAGCCGTATTCAGCTGACGCGTAATCAGCAGGGCGTATCGGGTCGTACGGAAAACGTAGCTTTACTGAAACTGGTCTTTTCGGATGTGGTCGCCAATACGCCGATCCGTATTACCCTGGATAGCCTAAATGCTCTGAGCTTTACGCCGAAACAGGCGAAAGACAGCGTATTTCTGGCTAAAGAAGGCAAGCAATGGGCGATCCGCACGGCTCCCGGACTAGATCAGAAAGGACCACATCGCTACGGTACCTTCAAGGATGCTTTCCGGAATCGGATGGTTTTTGTGTACTCAACGCAGGGAACACCCGAAGAAAATGAATGGAGCCGCCAGAAAGCTCGTTTCGACGCCGAAAGCTGGTATTACCGGGGCAACGGAGCCGTGGACATCATTCCGGACAAAGCATACTCGCTGGCTAAATACGCCGACCGGGGTGTCATTTTGTTCGGAAATGCTCAAAGCAATGCCGCGTGGAAGTTATTGCTAGCCGACTGCCCCATTCAAATTCAGCGAAATCGGGTACAAGCCGGTACGCAATCCTACCAGGGCGACGATTGGGGTGCGTACTTTATATGGCCCATCAAGGGCTCGAACACGGCTTCCGTAGCGGTGGTAAGTGGTACGGGCCTGAAAGGAATGAAAGCCGCCGAGGCTAACCAGTATTTTGCCGGAGCCAGCGGTTTCCCGGATTTCATGATCTATCAGTTTGACATACTCAAGCAAGGCAGCAAAGGCGTGAAACTCGCGGGTTTCTACGACAATGCCTGGACGTTGAATCCTCAGCTTTGGGTCGTTAATCCCTAATCCATCCCTTACGAAAAAGCGGTAGGTTCAGAAGATTCTGGATTTACCGCTTTTTTTATGCCCTAGCTTTTTGAATAATCCACTTCGTTACGGCCTCTGCTTCTTCGGCGGCCAGCCAGTGCGTTGCCTCTTTGAAATAAATCAATTCAGCATTCGTGCACCAGGCTTTACTGGCCGTAGCCAACTCCGGGATCAGGGCACTGTCGCGAACGCCCCAAAGAATCAGGGTGGGTACGGTAACCCGGTGTTGTACCGACGGTCGGTGTCGAACGAAGGCCCGGTACCAATGGACCATGGTCCGAAATGCCGAAGCTCCGCCGGACCCCGGCTGACTCCAGGCTTTCTGATACTCCATTAAATCTTCATCCGTAAACGTCCCCGGACGACTGGTGCGTTGTAGCATCCGCCGTATGGCCCAGTACGTACCCCGCTTCGCGAGCCATTCCGGCAACCAGGGTACTTGAAAAAAGCCCACGTACCAACTCTTGAGCAGTTGCCGGGGATGCCGCCGCAGTACTTCGCCAAAAGCCGCCAGATGGGACATATTCAAAATGACCAGTTGATGGATCCGTTCGGGATACGTCATGGCCATGTACCAAGCGACGCCCCCACCCCAGTCGTGCCCAACTACCGTAGCCTTTTCTACTCCGGCGGCATCAATCAGGCCTATCATATCAGCCGCGAGTTTGTCGAGCGTATACGATTGGATTCCCGCTGGTTTATCACTGAGGTTATAGCCCCGCTGGTCGGGTACCCAGACGCGAAATCCGGCTTCGGCGAGTGCCGTAATCTGATGTCGCCAGCCGTACCAGAATTCCGGAAAGCCGTGCAAGAGCAGAATCAAGGGTCCCTCAGCGGGACCTTCCTGCCGGACGTGGAGCTGAATACCATTACTGAAAATAAACACGGAAGGCATCGAAACAACCAGTTATCGTGAGTACTACGGAAGGCTCCGTTAGCTAAAAAGTAATGCCGCCTGCGTATAGCTTCTTCCGTATACTTATCCATTTACTTAACCTATGTGAAGAAATCATTTGAAAAAAGTACAAATCCCTGACTATAAGAGCTTTGTCATCTGCTAATTTTTATATTTGAACCACTAACCATCCAATCCTTTAAAACTATGCAGATCGAAGACTTACACTTCCACAACTATCATGAGGCCAGCCTTCTAGTCATCGAAGATAACCCCGATCACTGGACTATTATGCAGGCCGCCTTAAAGGTCAGCCTTCCGGAAATTGAAGTGGCCTGGGCTCAGAATAAAACGCAAGCCTTAACGTATCTAATCACCCGTTCGCTGCTTAAAAAGCCTTTCCCCAAACTCATTTTGCTGGATTTGTATTTACCCGACCGCGAAACGGGCTGGCAGGTACTACAGGAATTGAAGAATCCCGAAAACCACTACGACCATGTTCCCGTCGTGGCTTTGAGTAATTCCAAAGATGGTACGGATGTCAAGAAAACGTACACCTTCGGGGCTGCTTCGTACATCGTTAAACCCCGGCGTTATCAGGACTGGATTGCCTACTTTAAGCAAATGAGTTCCTATTGGTGGGATCAAACGGCTCTGCCTTATTCCGAAGAAACGGATACTTCTGCCTTCGCGTGATAAGGCTACGTAAGCCTACATAGGTGAGTCAGTCCCCTATTTGCTGAGGCTATAACGATTGTTGCGTACGTATAGCCCCAATTTTTCATAGTTCTTACAGGATGTCCATTCTACGTATAGCAAATAGAGTAATATGATCTACTACTGTTGGCTTCTCTTCCTTATCTGGGAAAAAAAAGCCTGCTTTTATTAACAAAATTTTGACTGGACTGAAGTTTTCGCGTTCTGAGCTTGAATCTCGGAAGTAGTTCCCCTTCTGCTTCCCGATTGTAGTACACATTTCAAACTTCATTTCACTTATGTTCTATCACGACAAAAAACTCCAGTACACGGTACGGGTGGACAAACCAAATCCGGCCTTTGCTCGTATGCTACAGCAAGCTATTGGCGGCATCGAGGGGGAAATTCGCGTATGCCTTCAGTATTTGTTTCAATCCTGGGGAAGCCGAGGACCTCAAAAGTACAAAGACATGCTACTCGAAACGGGCACCGAAGAAATGGCCCACATCGAAATGCTGGCTACGGCAGTTGCCCTGAACTTGGAAGGAGCTAGCAGTACTGTAGTGGATGAAATTACGGGTAAGAGCCCTATTATATCGGGCATCCTGGGGGGTATGGACCCCCGCCACTACTTGTCGGCTGGATTAGCAGCGATGGCAGTAGACTCCAATGGGGTCCCTTTTAATGGTTCCTGGGTTGTAGGCAGCGGTAATTTGGCCGCCGATATGTACGCCAACGTTATGGCGGAATCAACGGGCCGCGTATTAGCTACCCGCCTTTACGAATCTACGGATGATCCGGGCATGAGAGACATGTTATCTTTTCTAATTGCCCGCGATACCATGCACCAGAATCAATGGCTGGCCGTACTGGAAGAGCTGGGGGGGGTACAAAACGCCCTGCCGATTCCGAACACGTTCCCGATGACCAACCAGCCTTCGGAATTCGCTTACACCTTTATTTCTACCGATATTGATAAACCCGAGGCTCCCGATGCCCGGTGGGCATCAGGCCCGTCCATTGACGGCAAAGGTCAGTTCACGTACGAACACGCCCGTCCGTATGGGCCAGAACCCAAGTTGTCTCCGCCGCCACCAGAAGGTTACGCTCAGCAGGAGCAGATGACGGGCGGTGCGGATGGGTTTATGGAGAAAGTTAAAGAAACCCTGTTTTAGATAGTTAAAAACCCCTGATCGGATGGTCAGGGGTTTTTAGTTTTCCGTGGATTAGTCAGAGAATGATTTTTGGTACTGAACCAAGTACTTTTTAGCTGACGTCTAGCAAAAACCGGTAGGTATTTGAAAACTACCTTCGATACGGTACCATTTCAGCTACCAATGCCTATTTTTAATCGACCGTAAGGCCCACTTGTTTTTTGTTTGTTTATCGAAAATCGAAAGCGATCAATCGGCTTCCTTCAGGGTAAGTATGTTATCATCAATGCTTTAAGAAAACATCCCTTATTACTTTCCAGGATTGATTCCATGTAATTAATTATCATGAATAAGCGAATAGTTGGAGTAATCTAATCAGGTTTAATCAAAATTTCCTTTCTTTACTTTCCGATTATAATCATACAAGCCGCCTTTACTTCTATGATCTTGTAGTCTGGTTTCTTAGTTTTGTCTTTTCTCTACTCGAAACTACACGCATGAAAATAGCAATCATAGATGATCATTTACTGGTGGCCGAATCCATCAAAACTGCATTATCTTTGAATTCAAGTGCTTACGAAGTTTTATGTTTTGGTTCCGGCAAGGAATTCATCGATAAATCGGAAGGACTGAACCCAGACGTAATTATTGTGGATATTATGATGCCGGAAGTGAATGGTCTGGATTTCCTGGGCCAATTTCGCGAAACATACGCTACTAGTAAAATTCTAGCCCTTTCTGCTCTGGTCAACGCCCATACCGTAAAGAGTGCCCTCCGTATGGGAGCAGATGGCTACGTTTCCAAATCGGATTCACTACAGGAAATTCATCAGGCTGTCGAAGCCGTTTTGCAGGATAAACAGTACCTCAGCAAGAGCATCACGAGTCATTTAGTCAACGAATTGTTCGTCGATGAGCAGGTAGTCTATCACTTAACTCAGCGGGAGCGGGAAGTACTTTCCAGTGTTTGTATGGGCCGGACCATTAAAGAAACCGCCTATTATCTCAAGCTGAGTGCTCATACCGTACAGGGCTATTACAACAACATCATGAAAAAATTTAAGGTCAACCGTACGGCTGACCTCATTGTATTTGCCATTAAACATGGCCTGTATAATCCCTTGTGAGGAAGTATAAACCTCGTTTACTCGGACTGTAAGGCTTCTTCAATTAAACGTTTACCTTCGGCACTGTAGGTGAGCGTTAATGCCGCCTGATGTCCGGGTTCGCTCATTTTTGCCCAGGTTTTCCGGAGAATATCAATCATTTTTTCTGCCCCTAGTTTTTCAATGAGGTCATCGTATTGAAACTCAAGAAAGACCAGACAAAGGGCATTTTCAATGGTTCGTACTTCTGGGTCCGTTTTTACTTTTTGCTTCAGGTTGATCTGCCGAACACGTTCGATAGTGGTTTCGTCGTACCCCGCCTGAGCGAGGAGCTGCGAAGAAACCTCTGCGTGGTGTTTCGCCAGATCGCTCCGCCATTTCAGATACCCTACCCGGCCTTCGGGATAGGTACTACGGGCGATTTCCCAACGACCAATGTGCTGACATCGCGAGGCCAGCAGTAGGGCTTCACTGGCCTGCGGATCGAGTTTACGCACCCAGTCGTGGAGCTGTAACGCATAAAAGACTTCCGATGGATAGTGGTTCCCCTGCCAGACGATGGTCTCGGGGGACTGAGCATTGTATTGATCGAACAGGGCGAAAGCTTGGGCTCGTTTCTCATTCATACGATCAAAAATAGTGTTCAAACTCGTAGTTTAAAAAATTGATACGCCTAAAACACTAATTTAATCAACAGACTAATTCACAAATTCATCCGTAATAGGTTTTATTATATCTTCAAAAAGTAGTAATAAATATATACATTATTAAACTCACACATTTTCATTATTAATAGCGAATAAATTAAAGAATTAAAACTAGATATAAGAATTAATAAGGCGATAAAATCAATTAATTACATCGTTAGCATCACCTAAAATATAGCGTATAAATGAACTCACCTTTGTTGCTAACTTTTCTAAAACAAAGGTTCACTTTTAACACCTTTATGACTTTAAAAAAGCAATCCGTTATACACTGATTTATTACTAGAGAAAGAAGGAACCCTTTCGGCTACTACAGGCCGCTACCTTTTATAGTCATTAAATATCTCGGATTAAAAAATTGACAAAATATTTTATTACTATAAATCAATAATTTTAAAATAAACTCTAATTATAACGTACACTCATGGTAAGACATAAGTCATTTTATGAAATGACATAGAAATAATGGTGTAACGAGAGATAAATAGATGGGCAAGGTATTGGATGATTTTTTGTAAAATCACCTGATTGGTCGAAGTAAAAAATCGTTTTAAGTAAGCGTGTTTTATGAATAAATGTATTCTTAAAACTGTATGAATACTTTGGCAAGTAGTAAACAAAAAAAATCCTGTCGCCACCAACGACAGGATTTAACAATTACGTTGCTATTATATATCACCGCCAAGTCAATATAATAGGATGTACAAATATATTACTTTCTAAATGCTTTGTTTCAGGGCATTTAACCTCCTGTTAGAATACTTAAAATTCCGCTTATTTAACTGATTTATTTACAGGCATTTATGTCTTTCCTATAGTACAATTAATACATCACTTTTCCAGCATTACTACAAACTTTTTATTTGGGTAATCCGTACGTATACAGTTATTCTACGTGTACCATGGCTTTAATGACACCCGTAGCTGGGATTAGCCAACTGGCAAATTCGTCTTTTACCTGATCGAAGGGTACTTCGTGCGTAATGTACGTTTTGGGATCAACCAATCCCTTCTTCATACTGTCAACCACGTGCTCAAAATCCTCACGGGTGGCATTGCGGCTACTCATGAGCGTGGCTTCGCGTTTGTGAAATTCCGGATGGGAAAAGTTA
>NZ_JBMDWJ010000378.1:0-11159 GCF_048595215.1 Siphonobacter sp. | reverse complement strand
AAAAATAGTGAGGAGTTTGTGAAAGCGATCCGATCCGCGGAAAAGAAAAATACACCTGTACGGGCGAAAGTTTTTAAACAATCAACCATGAATCGGGGAGCCGAAGTGGCCGAAATTCTTCCTCCAACTCCACAGGATCTGGCGGCCTTCAAGGCAGCCATGCGTAAATGAGTGGGAACGGTAATACTCAGGCGTGAGACTCTCCAATTCCCCTTTATTTCGTATACGCTTAAGCTGGTAGATACACTAAGAAAGTAGTTCCTTCCTCGGGTTGACTCTTCGCCGTAATCCATCCGCCGTGGTTTTCTACTACCTGCTGACAGATGGACAGCCCAATACCCGTACCCGGAAATTCATTCTTGTTGTGTAAACGTTGAAAAACCATAAAAATACGGTCAAGGTACTGTTCATCGAACCCTACGCCTTGATCGGATACACTGATGCGGTGAAAGACAGGGCCGGTCAGTTTACTTTCGGGGGGTAGTTCATTACGCTTGATTAACTCATACTGAATTTGTACCTCCGGCTGTTTTTCAAGTGGAGTAAACTTAATGGCATTCGATATTAAGTTTTGAAATAACTGGTGCAACTGTACCGCATCGCCTTTCACAGAGGCCAAAGCGTTCGTCTGAATACGGGCTTTGCGTTCGCGTATTGTCAGCGAAAGGGCATCGAGAACGCCCGCTAAAACCGCCTCCAGCGAAACTTCATCGAAACTTTGTTGTCGCGTCGCAAAGCGGGAGTACGTCAGCAGGTCGCTGACTAGCGAGGACATCCGGTAACCGGCGGTATTAATGCGTTCAAGTAAGTTGTAGGCTTGTTCGTCTAGTTGACCTGCGAAGCGTTTGGAAAGCAGGGTACTAAACGTTTGTATTTTGCGTAAGGGTTCCTGCAAATCATGACTAGCTACGTAAGCGAACTGCTGCAGGTTTTCGTTGGAACGTTGTAATTCCTGATTCGTCTGTAACAATTCCTGCGTGCGTTCCTGTACGTGCTGATCCAACTCGGCTGCCAAATCGCGGTACCGCTGTTCGCTCTGTTGAAGCTCCTGCCGAGCCAGGTATTTATCCGTAACATTCACCGCTGAATTCAGGATCGCAAATACCTTACCCTCACTGTCAAAAATGGGCTGATAGACATAGTTAAACCAGTATCGCTGCAAGCGGCCATTCGTCAAAAGGTCAGCGGGTTCCTCCGTGGCCCGGTACGTTTGACCTGTACGAAGGATCTCGTGCAAGAGCGGAATAAAAGGTTGTCCTTCCAGCTCCGGTAGAGCTTCGGCTAACTTCTGGCCAATGACCTCCGGTGTTCTACCCCAGAATTGAAGCATGGCATCGTTAGCAATGGAAATCACCAGATCACTGGTTTCGTAGACGCCAATGGCAAAGGGAGCTTCTTTAATCAAGCCCCGGAATCGAGCTTCACTTTTTTCGAGTCTTTGCCGGGATAATACCTGCTCCGTAACCTCTACGGCCATAATCATAATTCCGGTTACTTCGCCATCGGCCGAGCGAAGCGGCGTATATCTGAAATCGAAGTACAAATCTTCCAGACGACCGTTTCGGAAAAGCTGGGCTAAGACGCCATTCCCGTAAAAGGGCTCTCCGCTATCAAACACACCTTCCAGAATCTTAATAAAGGGCTGTCCTTGCATTTCTGGTAAGGCATCGATGAGCCGCATTCCCTTAATAGACGGATCTTTTCCCCAAACTTCAAAAAGTTGGGGATTGCCTAATTCAATTACCAGGTCCCGGCCTTTCAATTGACCCATTGCCATGGGAGCCTGCTCAAAAATGGCCCGGAAACGGGATTCACTCTCTTGTAAGTCCCGCTGGGCTTTAAGCTGCTCGGTAATTTCCATACTGAAATCCACGATACTTACCGTGCCGTCGGGCTCCTGGACGGGTTCAAAACTGGCGTAAAAATGAGCCGTTTCCAACTGATTGTTTCGCTGGATTTGAAGTGGAATATCGGTAGCTACAAATCGCTGCCTAGTGCTACGGACGGAATCAAAAATCTCCTTAAGGCCCTGACGACTCAATTCGGGTAGAGCTTCCAGTAAAGGCTTTCCCTGAATATCCTCGGCTCGGCGGCCTGCCATGTCGGCAATTCGGTCGTTAACTAACTCAAACACGTGGTCATCGCCACGTAGCAGTCCCAGACCAATGGGAGCGTGTTTTAGAACCGTTTCAAAGCGTTTACGGCTGGTTGCCAGAGCTATATTTTCCAGACGATACCGTTCTTCGCTTTCCTTCAAAGCCTGATTCTGTTTCCGTAATTCCAGGAGTTTAATGACCTGTTTCGCAAGAATTTTAAGAGCAGATAACTGTTTTTCAGTAAGCTGTTTCGGTTGATGATCAATTACGCAAAGCGATCCGAGGACATAGCCATTGGGATCGACCAGAGGTGATCCGGCGTAAAAAACGATATTGGGGAAACCTGTAACAAAGGCATTATCGGCGAATCGAACGTCCAACCGGGCATCCTCTACTACCAGCGGCTTTTGCGGGCTGACGAGGTTGTGCACGCAAAAAGAATGCTCGAGAGAAGTTTCCTGCAGATCAAGACCATGATGGGACTTGAACCACTGGCGGTCTTTAGCAACCAGACTAATCAACGCAATGGGCGTTTCGCAGATATCAGAAGCCAACTGGGTAATATCCTCGTAATCCTCTTCGGGTAAGGAGTCGAGAATATCATAGCTTTCCAGGGCAGTGATTCGATTGTTTTCCTCGGGTGATACAGGAGGGATAGCCATCGTACGTTAATCCAAGTAGAGGGGTAAAGTTATTGGAAAACATAGAGTGTACGATAAATGTTATCAAACTAGATAAAAACTTACCAGGGAAAGCTATCCATTGCTTTTCTGAACATTAAAACCTACGTTTCTTAACGTTCGGGTAGGCTATACTCACTACCAGTTCAAGAAAAAGGGACGGACTAAATTTGAAAGAGAAGGTAGGGTATAAAACAACAAATACTGACTATTTAGTGCATTGATTATCAGAATAATAGGTGATAATAATGAAAAGAATTTAAAACGTATATATCTATATGTTTTAAATTCATCTGGAATAGTAATCGTGTATTAAGGATTACTATTCCAGAGTATAAAAATCTAGAAAGCACTTTTCAATAATCCTCCTTCTACGCGTAAGGTAGCCCCGTTCGTAGCCGAAGCCAAGGGACTGGAGAGATACGTAACCATATGAGCAATTTCGTCTGGACTGGCAAACCGTTGAATCAGCGAGGTGGGGCGGAAGTCCTGGAAAAATACCTTTTCCATTTCTTCTTCCGTTTTATTTTCTTGCTTCGCCAGATTGGCAATGAATTCGCCCACGCCGCGTGACTTGGTGGGACCGGGCAAAACGGTATTCACGGTTACCCCCGTGCCTTTGGTAAGTTCGGCCAGTCCCCGGGCGACGGCCAGCTGGGCGGTTTTAGTCATGCCGTAGTGAATCATTTCACTGGGAATGAATACGGCCGATTCACTGGAAATAAAGAGGATACGTCCCCAGTTTTTCTCCAGCATTTTCGGGAAAAAGTGACGGGAAAGCCGGATGCCACTCATGACATTGACTTCAAAAAAGCGGAACCAGTCTTCGTCGGGGATCTCCGTAAATGCCTTGGGTTCAAACACGCCAATGTTATTGACCAGAATATCCACGGGAGGTAGCTTAGCCAGTAAAGCCTCTACGTCGGCCGCCTGAGCAAAATCGGCGGTAAAACCGCTGACCTGGGCATCCGGAACTTCGGATTGTAACTGCCGTACGGCAGCGGCTACATTTTCAGAGGTACGACCGTTTAGAATGACCGTAACCCCTTCCTTAGCCAGACCA
The DNA here is from genome assembly GCF_048595215.1 of Siphonobacter sp. Lineage (NCBI taxonomy): Bacteria > Pseudomonadati > Bacteroidota > Cytophagia > Cytophagales > Cytophagaceae > Siphonobacter > Siphonobacter sp. The sequence continues at coordinate 7,320 of NZ_JBMDWJ010000378.1, read as the reverse complement.
AGGGCAATGGCATAACCGATGCCCGCCGTTGAACCACTCACAAACGCTGTTTTTCCTGCTAATTGCAAATCCATAATGCTTGATTTTTGAAGATGAACCGCTCGCTTCCTTCGCTCTAACGCTCTAATCCATTGTTGAATTACGGAGAGGATTGACGAGATCTGAAATCGATGGAATAACGAATACGGGTCGGTTTAGTTTCCTAAGCGTACGATAGCCAGCGGGTCAGAAACCTTGAGCAGGATTCCAGAAAACGAATCGATGGTAAAGCAATGCTTCGCAATGAAAACGCCATACCTTCTATGCTTGCCGGGTCACCGGACAAGCCGATAGAGATACGGAGCTTTGTTGGCGGCACCCGTGAATTTCTTTTCCAGACGTTCGAGTACCTGAAGATCCAGCATCTTCTTCTGAAAATTGTTACGGGCCAATGGTTTGTCAAAGATGGCTTCGTAAAGTTGCTGTACTTCCTTCATGGTAAAGGTTTCCGGCAACAGGTTAAACCCAATCATTTTCTGGTCCAGATTGGTACGCAGTGTTTCCAGGGCTTTGGCTACGATGGCATTGTGATCCATAATCAACGGAGGTAACTCCCTGACATTCATCCATTCAATCGACGCATCCAGTTCACTGGTTTGCGGTTTAACCTGATGCATGTCAACCAGAGCGTAATAACCAATCGATACAAAACGTCGGCTTAACCAGGCATACGCCCGGAGATCGTGGTGTTCGAGTTTGGCCGTATTCAGGGCTAATAAGCGGTCAATAAAATCCTGACTGCTTCGGGACTGATCCCCAAAAACCCAGAATTGCTCCAGATAAATGTCGCTGATACCAGTTCTGAACTTAAGAATCCGGTACGCGGCTTCATCAATACTTTCTTTTTGTAGGATATGGCCCCCGGGTAAAGCCCAGAAGTCCCCCCGGAAATCCATTTTAGGTATCAGGACTTTAAGCTCACCCGCTTCATACCCAAAAATGACGCAATCGATAGAGAGTTGTTGAATATAATCTTGCTCACGTAGCGGTTGCATAGGAAAAGGATATAAAGGGAAGTTTAAAAGAAAGACCTAAAAATAGCTTCAATCCCTGATTTTCCTTAGAAACCCAAAACTGCCTATCCGAAAACAGGCTTGGTACATATAGACGCAGGGTAAGGTATAGGGCTTCGTTTAAGATGAAAAGGCAGCATGTAAATCACACGAAATCAGAAGTATAGCTCAGCGTATCTTTTATCTGGTTAATTTGTATTAACCAGATAAATAATTGTGTAAAATTTATTGTCTAAAAATTAGACAATAAAAGTATTTCTCTAGCTTTGCTGCATTCAATTACTTACCCTATGCAAACTATACTTCTTCGAATTACCTCGCTGTGGCTGGGATTCTGTCTCCTCCAACAAGCCGCTTTTGCACAAAAACCGACCTTCGACGTACTCGTTTTTAGTAAAACGGCCGGATTTCGTCACGCTTCCATTGACGCCGGGAAAACGGCTTTGACCAAACTGGCCGGCGAGAAAGGTTTTGCCGTTGCTTTCACGGAGGATGCCAGTCAGTTTACTGAATCTAACCTGAGGAAGTACAGCACGGTGGTATTTCTAAATACGACGGGTGACGTACTCAATGACCAGCAGCAGACGGCCTTCGAACGCTACATTCAGGCAGGTGGCGGCTGGGTGGGCGTTCATGCGGCTACAGATACTGAATACGAATGGCCCTGGTACGGCCGATTGGCGGGGGCATATTTTCTGGATCACCCCATGACGCCGAGTAATGTGCAGAAAGGCAAGTTCATCGTAACCCTGAAAAACCACTGGGCAACCCGGGGCATGCCGGATGAATTCGAGCGTACGGACGAATTTTACAGCTTCAAGAATATTTCACCCCAGATCAACGTCGTCCTGAAAATTGACGAAAAGAGTTACATCGGAGGCAAGAATCCCGATTTCCACCCCATGAGCTGGTACCAGCCCTTCGACGGCGGCCGGGCCTTTTATACCGCCATGGGTCATACCGATGAAACCTTTTCGGAACCTTTGTTTCTGAATCACCTCTGGGCGGGTATTCAGTACACGGCGGGTGGCGATACGCCTCGGTCCCTGGACTTTTCGAAGGCCCGGCCCGAAGAAAATCGCTTCACCAAAGTGATCCTGGAAGAGAAGCTTGACGAGCCGATGGAACTGAGCGTATTAGGCGATGGCCGGATACTCTTTATCCAACGTAAGGGCGAAGTACGGCTGTACAATACCAAAACCAAGGAACTGAAAACTATTGCCAAACTGCCCGTAAGCATTAAATACGTGAGTAAGGAAGGCAAGGAATCGATGGGTGAGGATGGTCTGCTGGGGCTGAGTAAGGATCCCAATTTTGCTCAAAATCACTGGATTTATCTGTACTATTCGGATCCCAGCGAATCGAAAAACGTACTGAGTCGCTTTGAGCTGAAAGGCGATGAACTGGTAATGGATTCGAAAAAGATACTGTTGGAAATTCCCACCCAGCGGGAGGAATGCTGCCACACGGGCGGTTCCATTGCCTGGGATAAAGTAGGCAACTTGTACCTGTCAACGGGTGATAATACCAACCCGCACGGTTCGAACGGATTTAGTCCCAGCGATGAGCGGGAAGGTCGTTCGGCCTGGGATGCTCAGAAATCATCGGCGAATACCAACGATTTGCGGGGTAAGATTCTGCGGATCAAGCCTCAATCCGATGGCAGTTATACTATTCCCGATGGAAATCTTTTTACGAAAGGAACCGCTCACACTCGACCCGAGATTTACACGATGGGCCACCGCAACCCCTTCCGGATTTCGGTCGATCAGAAAACGGGCTTTCTGTACTGGGGCGAAGTGGGTCCGGATGCTGCCAAAGCGGATTCCAGTCGCGGTCCGGGGGGCCACGATGAAGTTGGGCAGGCTCGTAAAGCCGGAAACTTCGGCTGGCCGCATTTTGTGGGCGATAATAAAGCCTATACGAAGTATGACTTCACCGCCAGTAAATCCGGTGAAAAATGGCAGGTCAGTGCACCGACGAATAACTCCCCGAACAATACGGGACTGAAGGTCTTACCACCCGCTCAGAAAGCCTTTATCTGGTATCCATACGAAGCCTCTTCGGAGTTTCCACTGGTGGGAGCGGGTGGTCGAAACGCCATGGCGGGACCCGTCTTCTACTCCGAAGATTTTGCCAAAGCAGAGCGGGCCTTTCCTGGTTATTACGACAAAAAACTGTTCACGTATGACTGGATGCGAGGCTGGATTATGGCCGTAACCATGGATTCAGTAGGCAACTATGTGTCCATGGATCGCTTCATGCCTAGCTACAAATTCAGTAATCCCATGGATATGGAATTCGCTGATAATGGGGATTTGTACATGTTGGAATACGGTTCCGGCTGGTTTACAGCGAACGACGACGCCCGTCTGATTCGGATTGAATTTAACGGCGGCAACCGGAAACCACAGGTACAGATTGCGGCTAACAAGCTGGGCGGAGCTGCTCCGCTGGCCGTGAAGCTCACCGCTAAAGGTACCACCGATGCAGACGGCGATGAACTCAAATATTCCTGGAAGATAACTTCTAAAAATGGTTTCAGTAAAACCATTACGCAACCCGAAGCGGCTTTAACCCTGGCTCAGATGGGACTCTACAAAGCTACGCTGACGGTAAATGATGGGAAGGGTGGTGTCGCTTCGCAGTCGCTGGATATCACCGTAGGCAATGAAGCTCCCGTACTTACGGTCGAACTACCGCAAAAGTCCTTTTTCACGCCTAACCAGCCTATCCAGTACCAGGTGAAGGTCAGCGACAAGGAAGATGGAACGTTAGGCAAGGGCATCAACCCGGAGCGAGTAGCCGTAAACATTGACTACCTGGCTGAAGGCTACGACAAAGTAGCTATTGCTCAGGGGCACCGCTCGGCAGATGCGGGGGCTTTGCTGGCGACGGGTAAAAAGCTCATCGAATCGAGTGATTGCAAGGCCTGCCACAGTGTGAACAAAAGGTCCATCGGACCCGCTTACGTGGATGTAGCCAAAAAATACAAAGGTGACCCTTCGGCGGTGGAGCGGCTGACGAAGAAAGTGATTGCTGGCGGTGGCGGTGTCTGGGGAGAAACGGCAATGGCGGCCCACCCACAGTTGTCTACCTCCGATGCGGCCGAAATGGTGAAATATATTCTGAGTGTATCCGATCAGACGGCCGGAGCAAAGACGTTACCCCTGAAAGGAAGTTATACGGCGAGTTTGCCTACGGGAGATAAAGGAAAAGGCGTATACATCGTCCGGGCTTCCTACGAAGATAAAGGAGCCAAAGGGCTGCCTGCATTGCGGTCCGAACAAAGCTACGTACTCAGAAATGCCAAGGTGGACGTTCACGGTTTTGACGATTACGATAATGTCAATAAAATGGCTTATGGTGGAAATAACCTGGCCATTCCCGCTAAATCCGGTGCGTACATGGCCCTTAAACAGGTGCATCTGAATGGCGTATCAGGGGTTCGGGTTTTGGCGGTAGCTCCGAAACCGCAGCTTAATGCCGTGGGTGGAAAAATACAGCTCCGTCTGAATAGTCCCACGGGTCCCTTACTGGGAGAGTCGGCGATGTTAGAGCCTTCCGATAAACTCGATTTTCAACCCCAGGCCCTGACCATTCCGTTGAAAGGTCCGATGGCTATGGAAACCAAACCCCAGGATGTGTATCTGGTATTTGTCAATCACAGTAATGCCACGGGTAGTTTAATGGTGGTGATGGGTACGGAGTTTCTGATGGGTTCGGGGACTGAGTAAGATGAAAGCAGGACAGTTCTGGGGTTTGCAAGGTGTTCCATGCTAAACGCGTATAGCTATAGAGTAAATTGAGTATGGAAGATTAGTAGAAAGGGAGAAGGGGCTGCTTATAATAAGCCCCTTCTCCCTTTCTATTTATACGCAAAGAATTCTCAGTCGCGGAAATTCCAGAATCGGTGAGTACAAAGAATTAATCCAGGGCTACTAATTCAATAGCAGGATGCTCGGCAATGATTTCCAGGATCAGATCGAAATAGGTCGGTCCTGAGCCACTTTTCAGTGCCCTTAGTTTTTCTTGAAATAAGGGAACATTAAACGGCGATCCCGGTTGTAGTTTGGCCTCGTAGTAGGCTTTCGTTGTTTCGTACCCGAGGGCTTCCCGGCTCTGAGAAATGTGCTCCCATACTAACTGAATTTCTCCCTGATTTTTAAGTGCCCCAAAACCACCATACAGTAAATCATCCAAAGCATCCAGACTCGGACCAATTTTCCAGTTTTCGTCGGCCATAAAAACCCGATTGATTTCCTCATAAAAAGAAGGAAGGTCTTTGATGGTTTGACCGTTTATGATGATTTGTTTTTTCATATCGTTTATGCTTGGTAGAGGAAGGGTTTCGTACGCGGCTTTAGAGTTACTCGTACAGTTGGGGAGTAAGTACTATCAAAATAAATGCCCTATCCCCTTTCTGCTGCTAAGGGCTCATGAATAAATAATCGTATCCGTAGAGCCCAGACCTAACGGGTTTCTATCCTTTCAAAGTGGAAATTGATTTTTCATTTTGAAAGGCTAAGGATAGTTTATTCTGAGTTAAATCTCTAACTACTAGATGGATATCGATTGATTTCGGGCAAGGCATGACTTTCTTAGCAGGTGATTGATTAATCGACTAGAATCATGAATACTACAAAAAATGCTCCGTCTGTGCCCATCCATACAACCCCTTTTTCAATCGCCCGTACTCTTACGCTAAAGCGTTTGCAAAAAGTATCGAAGTTCAGAAATCGGTTAAAACCCTATCCGATCTTGGTATTGATTATCAGTGGATTATTGCTTACTACCGGACTGGTACAAATTCTAGTTACGCTGGTAGGGGCGTATTAATACACTTCATAATCGATTTAAACCGTAACGTTTTACCTAAGCCAAAAGTTATTCTAGCGTAGTATACACAGTCGTTGAATCAGTTGAATGACGGGTAAAGGCAATAAACCACCCGCGAGAATCAGTAAAAACTCGGTACCGAGGACGGGCTCAATACGAAGTACCTGCCGAAGAAAAGGAATCGTGTAGGTAGCAAGCAGGAGGAGGATACAAAAGCCAATCGCTCCCCATACGTACCGATTCTGAGTAATCTCGTTGACAAAGAAGGATCGTTCCGAGTGGAGATTGAATACGTGCATCAGCTGAGCAAAAGCCAGCGTATAAAAGACGAGGTTGTTGGCTTCCTGGGGACGTAAATCAAAACCAAAAATTCCCGCGTAATAGACCCCCAAAACGGAAGCCGTCAGCACGAGTGCATACACTAGCAAGGTACGCCAGTCCTGTGGACTGAGTAAAGGCATTTGCGGGTCCCGGGGCGGGTGCTGCATGACATCCCGGTTGCTTTTACCCACGCCCAGAGCCAAGGCGGGAAAAACGTCGGTGACGATATTGATAAAGAGAATCTGAAGGGGTAGTAAGGGAGCTTCTACGTTTAGAAATCCCGCTACGGTGACCACAAAAATTTCACTCAGATTACAAGACAGCAGGTACAGTACAAATTTGCGGATATTTTCAAAAATGACCCGTCCCTGAGCAATGGCCGTTCCGATGGACGTGAAGGAGTCATCCTGTAAGACCATCTCGGCGGTCTCCGCGGCTACCTGCGTACCACGTAGTCCCATGGCAATACCAATATCGGCTTTTTTGAGAGCGGGAGCGTCGTTCACACCATCACCCGTCATGCCTACGATGGCACCGGTATTCTGATAGAGCTCGATAAGGTCCAGTTTCTGCTGGGGACTCACGCGGGCAAATACCCGGCAATCCATAAGCTCGGTTTTATCCGCTTTGGCAAACAGATCAGTTAGCTCTTTTCCCGTAATAGCCCGGTTTTCGTTTGCGGTGATTAAGCCCACCTGCGTAGCGATGGTGAGGGCCGTCGTAGGGTGATCCCCCGTAACCATAATGATTTTAATACCCGCTCGTCTACAGGCTTCCAGCGTAGGGGTAACCTCCGTTCGGGGGGGATCTAAGAAGCCAATCATGCCGAGGTACGTAAGATCAGCTTCAGCAAAATCATTCGCTGGTTTTTCGGAAAGTTCTTTTGTTGCGAAGGCTAGTGTTCGTAAACCCTCGGTCGCCATCGATTCGGATAATTGGATTAATTCGTCCGTTTTGGAAACGTTGGTACTACGCTTGAGTACTTCCTCTAACGCCCCCTTAACGGCTACTACGTAGAAAGAATGTTCTACCTGGTGTAATGTGGCCATGATCCGCGAATCGGAATTAAAGGGTATTTCTGCCTGACGAGGATAGGTCTTTTGTAACG
>NZ_JBMDWJ010000377.1:0-7981 GCF_048595215.1 Siphonobacter sp. | reverse complement strand
CAGACGTCCTGCTGTAAGAGGGTCTCAATAATACCAATGACGTCGTCACGGTGCACAAAGTTGACGGGTACCTCTCCGGTATCCACCGTTTTTCCAATGAAGTACTTCCCGGCAATCCGGTCATAGCCCATCAGGCCGCCGCAGCGAAGTACGGTCAGCGGAAACGTGCTTTCCTGTAACAGATGTTCAACGGTAATCAAGGGATGATTTTCCAGCGTTGGTCCGTATTCATTGAGTACCGTATTGGTTTCGGGATACACGGAAGTCGAGGAAATGTAGATTAGCTTTCCCCGGAAATCGCTCATCTGGTGCAGCAACTGGCGAATCTGTTGCGGATGAAAATCGTCGCCCTGCGAGCTGGCTCGGGGTGGAATACTGATGATGAGTACCTCCGCCTGAAGTAAAGCCGCCAGATCGCCTACGGGTTCGGGATTGAAATTCAGAAGTACGGGCTGAATGCCTGCCTGCCTTAACACGGACAGTTTTGCTTCTGAGGTGGTCGTTCCGATCACCGTATGCCCTTGTTCGGCCAGTGCTTTGCCCAGCGGTAAGCCCAGCCAGCCGCAACCCAGAATACTAACGTTCATTCCTTTAGACGTAAAATTTTTTCCAGCGAATATAGGCTTCTACTTCTTCGGGGACCATATACCGAATGGTTCGTTCGGCCTTGATTTGTGCCCGGATAAAGGTAGCCGAAATATCCAGCAGGGGCGATTCCACAAGCCGGACGTTGGGATGATCCACCAGATCGCTCGGCTCGGCATTGGGCCGGGGATAGACGTACAGACCAAATTCACTTAGAATTCGCTCATGCTCTTTCCAGTTTGGAAACTGGCCCAAATTATCGCCGCCAATGATGAGTCGAAAAGAATGCTGGGGAAACTTCTCCTGTAGCTTTAGCAGGGTATCGATGGTATAACTCGGACGTGGCATGGTAAACTCCACATCACTGACTTTGAACTTGGAGTTGTTCTGAATGGCCAGCGAAACCAGTTTATAGCGATCTTCCTCGTGTAAGAGTTGCTTATTCTTTTTGAAAGGATTCTGGGGAGAAACCACAAACCAAACCTGATCCAGATCGGTCGTCTCGGCCATGACATTCGCTACAATCAAATGGCCAATATGAATGGGATTAAACGAACCGAAAAAGAGACCAATGTTCATGTTGTTATTATTTTCTAGTTGATTGTTATTGGTTTTTAGTTGTTCGTTACTGAGCAAATTATCAACAACCAACAACTAAAAACTTACAACCAATCCTCTACTCTTCCGCCTGATCCAGCCACGATTTCGGTAACTCTTTGGTGGCCCGGGCTCCGAGTGTACGAATTTTCTCGGCCGTGCGAATCAAATTTCCCTTGCCTTCGTAGAGTTTCTTGACGGCCTCATCGTAAGCGGATTGCGACGATTTCAGCGTATCACCTACTTTTTGTAAGTCGCGGATAAAGCCTTCAAATTTATCGTACAGTTCACCGCTTAAGCGGGCAATTTCCAGTGAATTTTTACTCTGTTTTTCGAATTTCCAGAGGCTCGATACCGTACGCAACGTAGCTAGTAAGGTGGTAGGGCTGACGAGTACGATTCGTCGTTCCCAGGCAAAGTTAAACAGCTCGTTATCCGACTGAATAGCCAGACTGAAGGCTGGTTCAATGGGCATGAAGAGCAACACAAAATCGGGAGAAATCAGACCCTGAGCGGTTTCGTAACGTTTTTCGGCCAGAATTCGGATGTGACTACGAACAGAAGTCAGGTGAGCCGAGAGGTACTTATGCCGCTCGGTTTCGTCGTCACAACCAATGCAGCGTTCGTAGGCAACCAGCGAGACCTTGGCGTCTACAATGAGGTGTTTGTTATCGGGCAAACAGATTACTACATCGGGCCGAATAATGCTGTTATCTACATTCTGGGTCAGTACCTGCGTCAGATATTCTTTCCCTTTCACCAGACCCGAACGTTCCAGTACTTTTTCCAGGATTACTTCGCCCCAGTTCCCCTGCTGTTTGGTATCACCCTTGAGGGCTTTGGCAAGGTTATCGGCATCCTGACTGAGTCGCTGGCTTAAGTCGTGCAATTTGCGTACTTCGGCGAGTAAACTGACCTTATCCCGGAGTTCTTCCTTGTAATTTTCTTCAATTTTCCGTTCGAACGCCTGAATCTTCTCGCCCAGTGGATGCAGAATCTGATGCAGATTGACCTGATTCTGCTCCGTGAAGCGACGCGATTTTTCTTCGAGTAAGTCGTTGGCTAATAGCCGGAACTGGGCGGAGAGTTCTTCCTGCTGGAAGTGAAGTTTGTCTTCCAGGTTGCGGTAATCGGCTTCCAGAGCCGCCAGCTGACGGTTCAGATCCAGCGTACCACCGCGTTCTTTTTCCAAAGCCGTTCGGAGCTGACCGTTCTCGTCACGGGCGGTTTTCAACGAAGCTTCCGCCACCCGTACCTGCGAACTGCTTTGCCCTTTGGCAACCAGCCACGCGGCCACGGCTCCAATCGCCAGCCCGAGAAAAAGAAAGAGAAAATCGCTCAAGAATCAGCCGATTAAAAACTTAATTCAAATGGGGTTCCAGTATGTTCGACACTCGAACATCTGCTTCCTGCTGTAATAATGGAAACGCCTTAACCAACTCCGTTGGGGTCGCTGGCTGGCGATCTTCAACGATTTCTGTAATCGTAGTAAAAGGCAAACGATCGAGTAACTGCTTCATAAAAACAGCCTGATCTTCGGGTATATCAATTGTAATTTTCATGACTTTACGCTTCTCGTTTAAGGTTTGATGGGTTTGAGGTTTGATCGCACTTCGACTAGCCTTCAATGCTAACTCTGGTTTAAAGTTTGAGCTGAGTGTAAGGTTTGAATTCGTTTGAAGTTTGATGGTGACCCACCCATTTCAAACGTATGAAACCTTAAACCCTTATCAATCAGTTCACAAAAACTTAAACTCTTTAAACCTTCAAACTTTCTCAAACCCATTAACCAACCTTTACACCGCTCCTTCTTTCAAGCGTTCGGCGTTTTCGGCAATCCGTAATTGTTCGATAAAATCACCAATGTCTCCGTCCATAACGGCGGGAAGGTTATGCACGGTATAGCCAATGCGGTGATCCGTCACGCGGGATTGTGGATAATTGTACGTCCGAATTTTATCGGAACGGTCGCCGGAACCTACCATGCTCTTGCGAGCACCCGAAATTTCAGCCTGTTGTTTAGCCAGTTCCATTTCGTAAATACGTGACCGCAGTACCGTCATGGCTTTCTCGAAGTTCTTGATCTGCGAACGTTCGTCCTGACACTGAACCACTAGACCCGTAGGTAAGTGCGTAACCCGAACGGCCGAATACGTGGTGTTTACGGACTGTCCACCCGCACCTGACGAACAGAACGTATCCTTGCGAATGTCGTTCATGTTAATCTGTACGTCCACTTCTTCTGCTTCTGGCAGTACCGCTACCGATGCGGCTGAGGTGTGAATACGGCCCTGCGTTTCGGTGGCGGGTACGCGTTGCACGCGGTGCACGCCCGATTCAAATTTGAGTTTTCCGTATACGTCTTCTCCCTGTACTGAAACGATAATTTCCTTGAAACCACCCGAGCTACCTTCGGTTTGGTCCATAATCTGGAACTGCCAGCCTTGGTTCTGGGCAAAACGTTGGTACATCCGGAAAATATCACCCGCAAAAATGGCGGCTTCGTCACCCCCCGTACCTCCGCGAACTTCGAGGATGATGTTTCGGCTGTCGTTGGGATCTTTCGGAATCAGTAATTCTTTCAGCTCCTGTTCGAGTACGTCCTGATTGGGCTCGAGTTCGTCGAGTTCCATCTTGGCCATTTCCCGAAACTCTTCGTCTTTTTCCGTCGTCAGTACTTCTTTAGCCGAGGCAATTTGTCCCAACAACAATTGGTACTCTTCGTATTTTTTGACGATTTTTTCCAGGTCTTTGTACTCTTTACTCAGGGTTTTATATCGTTTCACATCGCTGGCCACTTCGGGCTGAACGATCTGCTGGGATACTTCGTGGAAGCGTTCGCGTATGGCTTCTAATTGCTCAAGCATAAGGATACTATGAATAGGTTTTCCCTACTAACGGAAAACGTTGCTTTTAAACAAGGACAAATTTTCCACAAAGATAACTATAATAAGATGTACCAACGACAGAACCTAAAGCAAAGGCTTCGCGTTGAGTAAGATAAGTACTGCTGATTTTTAATTCTTTTTTGAGAACTTCTTACATTTACTGCGTGAAATTCTTCAAAAGCATAGGAGTTTTTTGTTTGCTGGTACTGAGCGTGCATTCCGCTTGGGCCATCGATATTCCTTTGTTCGGAAAAACCCGGAAAGTCGTCATCAATGGACAGGTGGTGCGGGTACGGCGAGCAAATGTCATTTTGAAGGTGAGTCCAGACGTACGGATCACCGCTTTTAATACCCCTTGGGGCCGTCGGCAATTCGACAAGCTGAGCGAATTCATTAATTTACCCTTCTTACGGGCGGATCGGGTCTTTGCTCCTCCCTCGTATCTTCGAGTGCTCACTCCGGCCCCGAACGAAGGCCCTGACTTTACCTCTTTTTCCACGCCGGCTCTTTCAAATAAATTCCCCCAGCTGGCTGCCCGTTAACCAAGCACACCGATTATGAAACGAGTAGCAAGTGTACTTGTAGTAAGTACGCTCCTGGTTACGTCCTGCGAATTCAAACGCCTGGATACTGCTAAAATGCAGCAGGAAATACAAAATCAGAAGATTAAGCACGTGACCAGTGCTCAGGTTTCTACCCTGGCTACTGAGCAGGGGGATGCCATAGGCCGGGTCATGGATCGTCAGCCCGTCCGGGCTTTAACGACCCAAGCTTTGGTGGATTCGCTCGCTCAGGCGTACGGAGCCCGTATTGAATTTGTACCGGTTTCTCAGTGGAATCAGCCCCGCTTTGATGCCAAGACGAAAGAAGTCTTCGCGGCGTATCAGTACAATGCTGAAAAACAACTACGGCAGGAAAACAACATTCAGAAAATTGGCGATGGCAGCGAATGGCTGTATACGATTCCAGTGGTTATGACGCCGGAACTGACGACAGCATTTAACCAAAAGCAGCTTCCTAGTCTTCAACCGCAAAAAGAAAAGGAATTGCTGGGTTTGTGGGCGGTTCATTTAAGCCGGAAAGAAATTGTCCGGCGTATTGATCCGAAAACGCTGGAAAAAGGTAAATTGTAAGACCTTCAATCGCCTCTACCTTAAAAAACGTTTCTAATGCTGGAAACGTTTTTTTGATACCATAACGGCATTATTATAGCTTATCCTTCATGGAAAATCATTCTGATAAAAACATCCGCAACAGTACATCGATGATTCGTTTACCGATGTTACTGGCGGCTACGCTGGCCGGAGGTATCCTGATCGGAGCGACCTTTTTTGGGGGCCGTACCCGCTATTCTGGCGATTTGGTACGCAACCTCAATAAGTTTCGGGAAGTACTAACCTGGATTGATAACGCGTACGTCGATTCGGTAAATACGGACACATTGGTGGACTATTCGCTGGAAAAGATGATGACGCACTTGGATCCCCACAGCGTCTATATTCCCAAGAAGGAAGTAGCGGCGGCCAAAGCTCAGCTCGAATCCGGTTTTGATGGGATTGGTGTAGAGTTCAATATTTTTAATGATACGGTTTTTGTAATCAATGCCATTCCCGGCGGACCAGCAGCTACGGCGGGCATGCGTTCGGGGGATCGATTGATTCGGGCGGATGGTACGCCATTGACCGGAAAAAAAGTGGATAATCAACTAATCTTTAGTAAGCTCCGGGGGCCGGGTGGTTCGGCAGTAAAGCTGGACATTCAGCGGCGGGGCGAAAAAAATCTGCTGAATTTTAACGTAACCCGGGGCCGGATTCCTTCCTATTCCGTTTCGGCTAGCTATCTCATTGACGGCAATACGGGTTATATCAAAATTGATCGTTTTGCGGAATCGACCTACAATGAATTCCGCAGTCAGCTGGCCTCACTCAAGAAACAAGGGATGAGTCGGCTGGTACTGGACTTACGCGGCAACGGGGGCGGCTTCAAAGACCGGGCAACGGATATTGTGGACGAATTACTGGGTGGTAATAAGCTCATTGTGAAGACCGATGGCAAGGGTACGCAGTTCGACGATGAAACGTACGCCCGCAAGGAAGGCCTCTTTGAAAAAGGAGCCGTTGTGTTACTGATTGACGAAAACTCGGCATCGGCTTCCGAAATCGTAGCCGGAGCCTTGCAGGACCATGACCGGGCTTTACTGGTAGGCCGTCGTACGTTTGGAAAAGGGCTGGTACAAACGCCCGTCGATTTGTCCGATGGTTCACAGATTCGAATCACCGTTTCGCGGTATTACACGCCGAGTGGTCGCTGTATTCAGAAACCTTACACTACTTATGATTCGGACGATCGCTACAAGGATGGCGAATTGTTTGTAGCCGATAGTATCAAATTTGATAAGAAACAGGCCTTCAAAACGGATAATGGCCGGGCGGTCTACGGCGGTGGCGGTATTATTCCCGATATTTTTGTTTCGGTAGATACGAGTTATCGTACCAAATATCTGTATCAGCTAGCCGCTCGTAACGTCATTGCCGAGTACGCCTTCCGGTACGCACTGGACAATCGGGCCAAATTGAGCGAACAAACATTTAAAGATTACCTGCAGAAATTTACGGTAAGCGATGCCATGATTAACGAAGTAGCGGCGATGGCGGCGGCCTCGGGAATCAAGCGAAACGAAGCCGATCTGTCCCGTTCCAAACGTTACATGCAGGATCAAATCAAAGCCTTGGTCGCTAGTTATATTTGGGAAAAGCGTTCGAGTACGGCGGGGCTCCGCAATGAGTTGTATCAGGTTCTAAACGCGAACGATCCTTTGTATAAGAAAGCACTGGTGTATTTCCCACAGGCGGATCAAATGGCGGCGAAACAATAATTAAGAACGCGATTCTTTTCAGATCGTTTTTACAAAAAAGGAGGAGCAAGAAGCTCCTCCTTTTTTGTAATTATTCGGTAACTACGGGTTCTGATTTTCGAAGTTGCCAGGTTACGCCCAGCCAGCTACGAAAATTACCCGTTTTAAAATCCTGACGTGAGTACGGCGTCAGCTCAAAGGAGATACCCAGCTGTGGGACTTTCACCAGCGGCGTAACCCGCGTACCAACGCTGAGAAAATAGCCCTGTACCAGCCTGGTCTTCGAATCTACCAGTTTACCTACAATACCCAAATTGGCTCCTACGCCCGCGTAAAACAAATGCTGGGGTTTGCGAACAAACGTGACCATCGGAGCCAGCTCCGTGTTAAGAGAAGAAAAAATGGAATTGGTTTGAAAGCGAGCCTCTCCCCAGATGCGATGATGGGGATTACTACTGACCGTCAATACACTGTTGAAGGGATAATAGCCAACTACGACCTGAGCACACAGCGACTGAAAAGCCGACGTCAGCAGCAGTCCACTCAGCAGGTAAAGAAATTTCATACGTGAACGTTTTGCCAAAAGTACGATTCTCTGGTCCTCATTAGCTAGAGGTTTGGAAATTTGGCTCTTGCCTTGCCTACCTTTGCGGAACGTACACGAGAATATTCTGCTAGGTACGGAAAGACTTGTATGGGTGTTTTGAAGAAACTAGCCAGTGACACGGCTCTGTATGGTGTCAGTAGTATTTTGGGTCGGGTGATTGGCTATCTGCTGGTGCCGTTACACACGGCCGTATTTGGTCCCGGACCTTTAGCCGAACAGGTAACGTACTTTCTTTGGGTAGCCTTACTCAATGTGATTTACGTTTTCGGGATGGAAACCACGTTTTTCCGTTTTGCCTCCCGGGAAAAAGATCGTTTTCAGGAATTCTACAACCTGTCAATTACGGCGATCCTGACGGTAAGCTGCATCGGTTCAGGGATGATCATTCTGCTTTCCTCCTCCATTGCCGATGAATTTGGGTATCCGGGTCGGGGGCAGCTGGTTTCCTGG
>NZ_JBMDWJ010000376.1:0-33899 GCF_048595215.1 Siphonobacter sp. | reverse complement strand
ATAATAAGAAAACAAATTAATAAGTATTAATACTCAGGTATTTCATACAAAAAAACAAACTAGTACTTATACGCTTTAGGGCTATTTTTAAAAAAGTAAACTTGTCGCCGCTTATTCAATTAGAATATTACAATTAAAAATAAATATTTTACAGGCATTCCAACCTCGGTACAATATTAGGTGTCCTTCAAATTGTAAACAAAAACTTAATAACTATGAAGACTTTCATTTTGCGATTCCTTTTCGCTATCCCAGTTCTAGTGTCATTTTCTAAATGTACGACAAGTAACACACCTGTAACTCAAGAATCCTTGTCTCCCTGTAAAGACAAAGCTTATGAATTGAAAAATAAATTTGAGAATATAACAGGGACAATTGTTGAAGCGAAAGGGAATGATATCGTTGGGGAAAAATTATTTTACATTGATGCAACCAATGAAACAAAAACGATTCCTTTTAATCCATGTAACCTACCCGAAAAAGCAAAGGTAAATGGTTTAAAGGTTAAATTCAGTGGACACACAGTTACTTACCCTGGCTATGAAATGATTCAAGTCCGAGCTTTAGCATTTCAGTTAACTGAAATCGAATATAAGTAAATACTAATTCAATAACCTAAACCTATAAATCAAATGAAAAATTTTACTATCCTTTTCACGTGTTTACTATTAAGCTTTTACTCCTATGGCCAGATTATCCTTAAGCCTGCTTCAAAGGATCTTGGTACAGATGATTACATAGCAGTATCAAAAAAGTTGACCAAGTTTAACACAATTTCCATCCAACCTAAAGAAATTAAAGATGCTCTACAGAGAAATCGAATGATGATTAAACTCACATTGCAAGTGAATGACACATTAAAGTTTGATATAACTTTAGAAGAAAATGATATACGTTCACCTAACTACAAGTCATACGAGTCAAGTGGTTCAGATAAAAAAGAAGTAGCAAAAGGGGAATGTGTAACTTACAAAGGTGTTGTAAATAACGAGCCATCTTCTTATGCTCGCCTTCTCATCACTGACGAAACAATTGAGGGATTAATATTCGATAAAGCAACAGGCTACTACTATTTACAACCGCTCAAAGCCTTTTCTAAGGGTACGGTATCAAATTCCTATATATTTTACAATCTGGCAGATGCAAAAGAGACAGATGGAGTCTGCGGAGCTGATGCTGTCTCAAAAGTTCTCAAAGGACAACAAATGGGTATTCCCAAAAATGCTGAAGCTAGTAGAGTTGCGACCACTTGTCGAGTTTTAGAAATTGCCACTGACAGCGATTATGAGTTCACTTTGAATAACGGCGGGAACCCAAACGCAACGATTCTCGGAATCCTTAATACCGTAGATGGTGTTTATCAGTCGGATCTAAATGTAAAAATAGTAGTTGTCTATCAACATGCTTATACATCACCAGCCGATCCCTATGTCTCTTTCGATCCGGGTATTCAATTAAATGAATTAAGGAATAATTGGAATTCGAATTTTACTTTTGTAGCTAGAGATGTCACTCACCTATTTACGGGAAAGGTATTACTTGGTGGAACATTAGGAATTGGATATGTTGGAACCGTTTGTAGTAACCCTTCACTAGCCTATGCTATAACAATGCAAGATATATTTGAAGCTTATACTACTGCCCATGAGATAGGTCATAACCTTGGAGGAAATCACTCAGACGCTACTGGTCCTGACTGTATTCCTAACAGAACAGTTATGTGCCAAGGAAATAATTTGCCAACGTTTACATTTTCAAACAATTCAAGAAATGAAATTAACAATTACATAAATTCTAATAGTGGATGTATATTGAATTTTGATAATCTTGAAATTGCGGGGCCAAGCATAATTTGCTCAAATAGTTCAGGTACCTTTTCAGTACCTAATTTAGGTAGTACAGCAATATCTTGGAGCAGCAGTTATAATATATCTTTAAATACATCATCAGGAACATCGGTTACTGGCAGCACCTTCAATGACGCCTCACCTGGCTGGGTCTCAGCATCATTTACTGCTCTTACTTCCCCATCATGTGTTGTTACAAATACTAAAAATGTATGGCTCGGTAGACCTGATATTTACACGATTAGATATGATAATAACATTCCGACAAACACATTTAACTATGTCAGTGCAGGTGTGTATCATACAGCATATGCTAATTTGTCGAATTTAATCATGGCAAATCTACCGGGAAATATAAACTGGAACCCTAGCCCGTATATAGGTTATTCTCATGATCAATATTTTCATAAGTATAGCTTTAATTTAGCACCTGGTGAGGTTTTGTATTTCAATCCAATGTCAGCGACAAATACATGTGGAACAACTCAGCGAACGCTTGCTTTTGGTACTACATCCGGATTCCGTTTAGCAAATAATCCCGCTAAGGACAAGGTTGAATTAGTGTTTGATAATACCAAGTTTGTTGAGACATTGCCTGAGAGAGTATTGATTTATGATGAAAAGATAAGCAAACCGATTCGAGATATTCAAATTGATAGAGAGTTTCAAGCTGGGAAGTTGAATAACAACAGGCTAAGTATACCCGTAGAAGATTTGCATCAAGGCATTTATTATCTACATGTAGTTCCTAAACGGGAATCAAAGGAAGAAATAACTAGAATTAGATTACTTGTAGAATAGTCACATAGAAATATATAATAGAAAGGAGAGCCTTTAACTAGGGTTCTCCTTTTCTATTATACAAACTCAAAACTGAAATATGCTATTTCATTACATATTTCATGTAAAAATTTTATCTATATCTTGAATAACAGAAACAAAGTTTAAATCCAGATCTTTATTTTTTGGTTTCCTATTGTTGTCACCAATTCTAGCTTGGCTAAAATAATTAACACTTGAATTTAAAGATTTGTCTAATGCAATGCTAAGGCCAGTTTCTTAGATTGTATCACGATCTTTTCAGCAACCTCTCTGCATTTTTTGATTATTACTAGCTAAACCCATCATTTCTTTTTCAATCCGTGAAAGCTCATGAGCAATTTCATCAACGGTTGCTCCCTTAATAGCCAAGCTAAACAGTTTGGGAGTATAAGTTTGATATTCGTCCCTAACATCCGATATAGAATTAACTCCTATAGCATCCTACTTCTTCCATAGGAGGGCATCAATAAATTCATAAAGCTGATTTTGCGACTCTTTTAGTTTCTTCATGGCCATTTTCCTGTTGTATAATCAATGGTTATGTTAAGCTATTAAGAGTTAACAGTTCGTCCAAAGCTGGTCGGTTCATGATCACACTGGCTTCAGACCGTTTCTACTTAAGGCTCTTCCTTATCTATTTGTTAAAAGAACCTAATCGTATTTGACGTAGCCTTTTGCGAAATGAGCCCGCCTACCTCACCGCCAGACCACGAAAAGAAGAATCGTGTAAAGTATTGCCACGCTTGCCCAAAGTAAAGCATCTTCAAAGTGGGTGTCTGTGAATGTTGGTGACTATATTTCCTTGGCGGTTTCCTCTGCACTGTGTAGCAACGGAATGGTTATTTTTTGGCGGATCGTGTCTGCCACTAAGTGAACTGTGTGGGCACGCAAGATAATGCAGTCGCTGCCTGCTCCAGTTGTATGGCAATGGTTTCAAGGTCCCCCAGTAGCCCCCTTCCTGAAGCAATCTTATTTATTCAAAGTCTACCGAAAACAGAAGAAGTTTAGCGGAGTGGACGTTGCCAAGCCGTTGATTGAGTGTCGTGTAATAAAGAGAGGTAGCATACCAGCTAAGCCCATCAATGAGTCCTATGGACTTCAAACGTTGGTTTAATCGTGGTTTCAAGTTGTGTTTTACTTTGAATAACCACCAATGCCAATGCGTGTTAAGGGCGAATTCACAGGCTAGTACTAATGAACGTGCTTTAACCTTGCCCCACTCATTGGACTAGGTAGCTACGTACCCACTTTTTACATACGCTAGCTAAAGCCTAATTGAATGAATGACGAAACGCTGCGGGGGAGGCATTGGTCTTTTTCTTAAATAACTTGCTGAGCGATTGAGGATGTTCAAAACCCAGTCTATACGCAATTTCACTAACCGACAAATTAGTAGTAGAGAGCATTTGTTTGGCTTGGTCAATGAGCTTATCATGAATGTGCTGTTGGGTGTTTTGGCCCGTCAGTGTTTTGAGTAAGCTGCTCAGGTAGGTGGGTGATAGATTGAGTTGTTCAGCCATGTAGCCGACTGTAGGCAGACCCATTTTTCCTAATTCAGCACTGACAAAGTAAGCCTCCAGTACAGCCTCAAATCGGTCAAGAATGGTGTGATTGCTAATTTTTCGGGTAACAAATTGCCGCTGGTAAAACCGCTCGGCATAGTTAAGTAGCACATCGAGTTGAGCAATGATGATGGGCTGACTGAACTGGTCGATGGGAGCCAGATATTCCTGCTGAATCTGTTGGATAATGCCTTCAATCACTGACTCCTCCCTTTCAGACAAAAAGAGGGCTTCATGAACCGAATAGTCAAAATAGTCATACTGCCGTATCTTTTTAGATAAGGGAGTATGCCACAAAAAATCCGCGTGAATCATTAATAACCAGCCCGTATGCTCATGGGTCTCATCAGCTGTAACCGTTAGTACTTGACCGGGTGCTAAAAAGACCATTACCCCATTGTCGAAATCATAGGGCTGTTGACCGTATTTGAGTCGACCACTGAAATTTCTTTTTAGTGCGATCGAATAGAAGTTGTTGACAATGCTTTTGGGTTGATCACCTCCTCGGGGCCTGATGTCTTCAAACCGAACTACGCTAATGAGCGGGTGGCTTGGTTTAGGAAGGCCAGCCAATTGATGATAAGCGAATAAGCTGTCCATTCTGTGCAGCGGTTCAGTTGCCATAAATCAATCAGCCCAAGAGCTGGGTTTTTCCACGTAAAGCTAGACAATCCCTGTTACAGCTTATATAATAAGTTTAATCCTTCATTAAGTGCCGTCGGCTTTCGACCAAGCAGCCTTTCCAAGTCGGGACGGATAATGTCTTCTTGGCCATTGGCAATATCGGTTATAAACCCGGTGATTCGCCGGGCTACGACAGCAGCTAACCCGCGTTCGATAAGTTGCATCTCAAACGAAGCCAGCACCGCTGGCGTATACGTTACTGACTTGCCTGATAAGGCAGTCAGGGCAGTCGCTATGTCATAAAACGAGTAAGATTTGCTGCCGGTGAGCTGATATATTACGTTACCTTGTGTGGTACTCGTTAGAGCATTTGCTATCGCTTCGCCCATCTCATTTCGTAGTGCCAGAGCAACCCTACCCTGTCCAGCTGGGAGATAGATGCCTCGCTCGAAAACGGCGTCACCGCCCACAAACTGGGGGATCGCATCCATATACAGGCTGTTCTGAAACAGCGTGTAAGGCAGTCCACTGGCTTTGATGTAGTCTTCGGTCTGAAAGTGGCCTTCCATCAATCGATTGATCAGCGTTGACGGATCTCTTAGTGCCCGGCTGGTGTAAGCAATTCGTTGAATACGGGCTTTCTTAGCTGCATCGATGACATGCTGGTGTTGGCGAACTCGGTTTTCTTCGTCTGTACCTGCAATCAATAGGACTGTCTTCATTGCCCGCATGGCGTGGTCAAGACTTTGGGTGTCGTCGTAGGTACCTACGTGTATAGTCACCCCCTGTTTAATCAGGTTGACGGCTTTCGTTTCATCCCGCACGAAGGCGGCAATCTGACTGACTGGTAATTTTTGCAGTAACTGATTGATAACTGCGGTGCCCAGTTGGCCGGTAGCTCCAGTTATTAAGATCATAACGCTGTGTGTTTTGATGAAGACAAAGGTCGGCCCTAGCCAAAACTCAGACGTATCCCAATTTGTGGTTGTTGTATCCGAATTAACTATTGGGGATGCCTTAAAAAAGGTATGGCACGGAAGCTCAGTCGTTTCGCTAAACGCCTGAGCTATAGACAATCCTTTGTATTAGTCAAAAGGGCCAAAATTAGTCTGCTCCAATCTTGAAAAGCCCTTTCGCATCTCATCTACTGTTCGTTCACAATCAATCGCTTTTTTAAATTTACTGCTATCGAATCCGCTAAGAAAAATGATTAGACTCAGCTTCAGGCTGCTCTCGCGTATTGCCAAACGCATGGTCCTACCTTACCTATTGCGAAACTAGATCTACGATGGCTAAACAAGAACTAATTCTACTTACTAAAAAAAACTTCCCGACGACTTTAATAACCTGATTTAGAGTCACTAGGCAATAGAATCAATACCGCTCGACACGAACTAGATGATCTGTAGTCGAAGCTACTAGTCGAGATGCTACGCGTGCTTTTAAATCATACTTTTATTCCTATCATGGAAACCGATACGTTTACACTGCCCCTGGAGCGAGTACTATTTTTTAGCGATGCTATCGTTGCCATTGCTATTACTTTGCTCGCTCTAGAACTGCGACTTGCCGTCCCGGATGACCAAACCCTTCACTACGCCGACTTGCTTACTCCCTGGCATTTGTATCTGGCCTTCTTACTGTCGTTTATTAATATTTCCAGTTTCTGGAACCTGCATCACCGGCTGTTCATCTACATCAAAAAAATGGATGATCGGCTCAAGCTGATCAATACGTGCTGGCTGTTTTTTATTGTTACTTTACCCTTTGCCAGTAGTGTATTGAGCGATCATTTAAGCGACTCGGCTGCCGTAACGCTCTATACGTCCAATGTACTCTTCATTGCGTTAAGCCAACGACTTTTGTGGGTCTATGCCCTCCGTCAGAACTATGTTGATGCGTCGAAGATGAATAACAAAAGCATATTGGTATTTTTCTCAACCTAGATACGCTCAATGCTTTGATTGCTCTGACTCTATCCTTTTTTGCCTCCGTTACCGCTTTTGTACTCCTCTTCATCAAAATTCCACTTATGGTAGCAGCCTTTTTTTACCTGCCTACGCTACGGCGAAAACCCAAAACCGCACAACCGCTAAGTCGGCAGCCCGAGAAATAATGCTTCTTATTGAAGACTTTACGGGCCAACTAACGGTAGCAAGTTTTGTTGTGTGTTACCTGCGGCGTATAGACGTAGCTAGCAAGCTACGTCTAGTGCTGCTTATCCCCTCTGAGTGGTGAATCGGTCCATATAGTCCAGTACCCTTTCGGGCTGTTCCAATTGTGGATAGTGACCACTGGCAGGAATTTGGTGAAAGGCAGCCTGGGCAGCAAATTGCCGACCATACTTTAAACTGACGATGCGATCCTCTTCCCCATAAGATTAGAGCAGGAAGGCAAGCTTACTTCCGCCAGACGGGCAACCGTGGGTTGTGCATGTACGGATCTCCAGCATATACTTGCATAACTGCCATATTGCTACGCATGCGTAGAACGTCCTCTGGAGTAGGCGGAGTGGCCATAAACCGCTCCGGCTGATGAAATTAGTTCCTGGGGGGAACCTCGGCTAAGTCCGTGACGGCCCCATAAGTTTCGGTGGGTGGCAGACCGACGGCATTCAATAGGACTATACTTTTGACCGAGGCCGGTTGACGGCAGGCGATTTCGGCCCCAATCCAGCCGCCCAGTGAATTGCCTATTATCGTCAGGGCCTTGAGTTGCAATTGAGCGATCAGTGCGGTATACAGAGTAGCTAAATCACCTACCTGATGACGCCAGTCAGGGTGTGGTGTCGAAGTCGGGAGGAACCGGCAGAATCACCCGGGCGTGCTGGCTCAGCCGCTGGGCAAAGTCCAACATCAGCTGTCGCCCGCCCCCTGGATGTAGCAAAAGATACGTTTTCCCCTGGCCGAAGTCACTATAGGCTAGTTCAATTGTTTGATCTAATAAATTAAGCTTAATTGTTTTTTTGGTTTAAAAACCAAGTTAGTGCTCCTTCCTGGTGCAATTGTTCTGTCGAATGCATCGTGAGTTGGGCAACCGCTGAAGTACGTTGTCTCATTTGATCTTCATAAGTACCAATGGCGGCTTTTAAGTCGGTATAATGTGGATCCATTAAGCAAGTAGCCAGCTCAACTGCATCGAGCATCGCCATGTTAACGCCCTCTCCGGCGTAAGGGGGCATGACATGAGCTGCATCTCCCAAAATCGTCAGGTTGGCTTGCGAGGGCCAGTATTGATCGAAGGGCATGTAGTACTGGGGTCGGGGAACGAAAGCAGGAGCCGCATTTTTAAATAGTTCTATCCAAATAGGGCTCCAATCCGTAAAGGTCTGTCTAAACCAGTGCAGTACTTGATCCCGGTCAGTGAAGTCAATGCCGCTAATTTTAACCCAGCTTTCGTCGGTGCGGCATCCCGTGTAAAAAACCAGACTGCCATGGCCTTTTGAACTGACGATCAAGCTTTTCTCACTGCCGAAGGCAAAGATTTTTCCTCCTTTCAGTAAGGCATGAATCGCTGTACATTGCCCTGCAGAGTCCGCTACTGCCCCTTCTACAATCGTGACGCCCGAGTAACACGCTTGAATAGACGTCAGGTATTTACGCAGTTTTGAATGGGCCCCATCGGCGGCAATGACCAAATCTGCATAGACCGGTTCTGCGTTGTCAAATTGAATGAACCAGCCTTCGCCCTGGGGCAATAGCGAACGGGTATGATGGTTCCAAAGCACGGTGTTGGGCTACAGTGAATCCAGCAATATTTTTTGTAAAGGTCCCCGGTCAATCTCGGGCCGAGTGGCATCCTGCTGGGGATGAGCATGGTCGTCCATCAAAATTTCGCCCTGTTGATTGGCTACCCGCATCAGGTCAGCACCGGGCCTGTAATTTTGGAAAAAGCCTGAGCTAGTCCCGCTTCCCGGATGGCCCGCAGCCCCGATTCTTCATGTAAATCCAGTGTGGCCCCTTGGGGCCGAGCCCGCTCGTAAACGGTACCCAAGTATCTAAGGATAACTTTTTCAGATGTGTTCCTCTAAAGAATGGAATAGTATCATACGCTAATAATTGAATTGTTAGCGTATGATACTACTCCTTAATAATAACACTCGCAGATTTACTCAACAAAACCAAGACAGTGCAGGATTAGCGTAACTTCAAAATCTTAAAGGCTGACTTTTGGTGTTCTGTCATGCGTTGGCCTTGGTCAAGACAGACTACAATCCATTATTTAGCTATGGTTTTGGTGTAAAGCAATTCTCTGGTCTTTTTCGAATGACCGTTTAGCTGTTCATAATATTCCTCGATATAATGATCAGGGTCAAGAAGGTGCAACACTTTCCGGTTTTTTTGCCTCACTCCGGGTAGTAACTCACTTTCCCATTCATAGGTGATCAGGCTGTTTTGGGCATCATATTGACCGATTTGTTGGGCTGCATTGCTACCAATGTGGTTGTTGATGGTAGTGGTCACATAGCTTTTCTTGACATTATCGTACCCTTCTATCTCCAGGCCCTGATAGTTTGCCAACTTCGTTTTGCCATCAGCAATGGGTATTTCTAATTGGCCACCGGTGATCTCTACCCAAAAGAAGCGTCCTTCAAAAACTGATTTTCGCACTACCGTTCCTTTCACAAAGGGTAAGTTCTTATCCTGAAAAGTCCACGTCCCGACTAGGGTGGCCAGTAGGGCATGATTAGGGCCTGGTCTTGAATAGTTTAGTAATTGAGTCATCGCTTCCTGCTGGTTGCCGGGAGCTTTTGCTGGTGTTTGTGCCTGGGCCCAATAGCCTATAAAAAGTAGGGTAAACGTGAGTGTAAAGGAAGCCTTTTTCATGGGTGCATCGGGTTGCTGTTTGCCTCAAAAGAATGGTGACTTAAGATACCCAACATTAGTAAAAAGACATGCTTGGTTTGAAGAAATGGGCTTGATTATTGCCTATTAATCAAGCCCTTAACCCTTTTTCCTAAACTCATCAGGTTTCAAAATAAATACCTACTCATCTTATTGACTTGTCAGTACCAGTTTGCCAAACACTTCCCCCGAGTCGAGCTGATGATGAGCTTGTGCAGCTTCTGCCAATGGATACGTCTGTTGTACCACGGCCTTAAGTTTCCCCTGCAAGACTAGCGTAAAGGCATCCGTTAGAGCCGCCTGCCACACGTGAGCAGGGGAAGAATCTAAACTTAGAAATGATACTGAAGGGGACTTAGCATAAATCTGCAACAAACTCATTCCCCAATCCATGGGTGGTAGTCCTGCGGCCAATCCTACAAACACATAATGCCCATTCGGACGAAGTTTGCTTAGGAAAAGAGCCGATTCTGGTCCCGCCACGGGATCAATGATCCCATCATAGGGCTCGGTCCCGGTAGCGGCTTCTGATCGATTCAGTACTCGGATCGAACCGTATGCCTGTAATTGCTTTCGGCGTAATTCTGAAGAAGTGACAGCCGTGACCACAGCCCCCCCCTGTAGAGCTAATTGGGTGGCCATCACACCAATTCCACCCCCAGCTCCCCGTATCAATAGATGCTGACCCCGTTGAAGGTTGGCCTTTTTAAGAGCGAGAGTGGCCACCAGGGCGTTGATACCTAGGCCGACGGCTTGTACCGACGTGATAAAGTCAGGTAATACGATAAGATCCGTGGTAGCTACGGATATTTCTTGAGCGTATCCACCTGTGCGAACTAACGCATACACCCGTTGTCCCAGCCAGGCTTCATCGACGCCATCGCCTAAGGATACTACTTGGCCTGCTACCTCACTACCGGGTACTAAACCCGGCTTTTCTAGGCCTGGATACATTCCGCGTCGTAATAAACTATCCACTAGCCCTACGCCACTTGCTTCTACGTTAACGATCACTTGTCCCGGATGGGCAACGGCGGGCGAAACCTCAGTAAGTACTAATTGTTCGGGTCCTCCGAACGCGTTGATGTGAACCACTTTCATACATTTAAATCCATTAGATTAACGGCACAAAAGTAGACCCCATCCCGCCTGTACTACTTGCCTGATCGCGTCAACTGCACTGGTCGATTTGTGTCAGAACGGATGGAAATCTGCGAAGGCAACTGGTGAAATTGCTTTTTAAAGGCTCTGCTAAAATGGGACAAATCTTCAAAACCGACTTGCCAGTACAGCTCGGCTGGCCGTACTTGCCCCGTCTGTAGTAAATGGTAGGCATGATCCAAACGCTGTTTCACGAGCCAGCGGTGGGGGGGTTGCCCGAATAGAAAACGAAACTCCCGATTGAAGGTAGACAAACTTCGGCCTGACTGGCGGGCCAGCTCAGCCAGAGGCAGATTATAAAGATACATCCGGTGCATAAATGCACTTAAATCCGTTCGCTGAGTAACCGCATATTCATGGAGGAGAAACTGTAAGTTGGAATCCATTTGAATTAAGGCAAATAAAGCCTCCTGGGTTTTCAAGTCTATCAACGTTCTACTTAGGGATTGCTTTTGGTCTACATACGTTTGGATAGATTGCATGAATCCATCGAGCAAAGCAGTCGCTGGCAGGCTTACGTAAGGGGAAGAAACGGAAGGCACTTTGGGATAGGGCTTCGCGAATCGATGAATGAATTCATCATGCAAGATGAAACCATATACCACGGGATAGGCTTCTGATGGGCCAACGCTTGCCACCGTGCGGGCCGAAGTAAATTTTCGCAGTAAACCATATTCCCCCGCCCTAATGAGGTGCACTTGCGTATCCAGGTGCAACTGCATTTCTCCCTGAGTCACGTGCAAGAGAACCGTAGCGGGCTCAAACAACCGAGTTTCATGGGTTACTCGCCCGGTACAGGAAAGAGCAAACAGGCGGCTGTCATAACGGAGCATCTGAATAATCGAGTGATTGTAACGCTGACTCTGGTTTAGCCAGTCAGGATTTTCAGAGCTTGAATCGAGAGTAGTCAAAGGAAGATCAATCATTACATCTATCAACGTTAGTAGGACATTTATAGAACCGAGGTAGCGAGTTAAGCGTCCTATCTACCAAAGCATCAGAATAACCTTTCTAAATTGAGAATCAGGCTTACTATTAGTCCATTACATATAATCGGAGCTTAGAGACAAGACTATGATTTAGCTTGGAACGATCTGCTTTGTAGCGTACAAGTTCTAATCCTTTAGGACAATAGCTGATAATCATAGGACAAATATGCCCTGTAAGGTGATAGATTACTATGCTAAGATCAATGAAAGGTCACTTTCCTAAAATTGAACTTCATTACAGAACTTATATTTTCGTATACCTATTCAAGCCGTTCAACCACTCGTTGCACCGGCAAGTTTTGAAAGCTTCCCCATTATGGGTAGTAAAACCCTTAGCACTGAGCTGCCTTGCAATCTCAGCCCAGCTGTAACTAAAATCCAGTAGCTTCTTGACGAAAGCACCAGTTTTTCTATTATACTGATCCGACTGAGCATTGAGCATAGGGTTTATTTAGCTGAGCTGGCTTCGTGTTCTATAAGCAACCACCAACGTCCTATGGAAAGAACCAAGGCTGCTCCAATCCGTATCCATACGTGTAGGATTGGATTAAACCCCCAGTCGAGTCGCCGATGGTATTCAGCAATGGTGTAATGCATCCAAGCAGTTTTTACCTTTGCTTTACCCTGCTGAAAGTAAGTACTGGAGCTATAGGCAGGCTTGGTTATGATACGCCCCTCCTGAGTCACAACCAATCAAGATTACCTTTTATTGGAAGCAGATCAAGTACAGAGACTATGTGAAAGACCTCTTCTGGGCAGTACCGGTGGACGGCTCACGACAATCTGAAAAATCAGTAGCCTCAGCCGGACCGGTTTATATACTAATTAGTCGAAAATTCTTCTCCACAACAGCGGAGTTTTGTGCGGTTGCTCATTCCAATAAGCGAGCTACGTTTATTGGAATGAGCAACCGGGGGCGGGGACTCCTCCATCAACGGGGGGAAATGATCCTGCCTAACACGAAAGCCAAATCAATGCTTGGTTATGTGCATGCTGACATTATCATCCGCATCTTCAGAAGATCCATTCATTTTCAAAATGAAGGTAAAAAACTTGGAAAAAGAGCTTATTTTCAAGTTCATTTCTTAATACCTCCATGAGCTTACCCATTGATTTAGAAAGTCTTATTAATCATACTTCGGTCGAGTCAGACCGTATTGAGTTTAAAGAAGGCTGGAATCCGAATGCCATTTACCGTAGTATCTGTGCCTTTGCTAATGATTTTGATAACCTTGGAGGCGGGTACATCATCGTGGGGATTGAGGAAAAGGACGGCATTGCTCAGCGTCCGGTGAAGGGACTGCCTTTGGAGCTGTTGGATAAGATTCAACGAGAAATGATCGGATTCAATCAACTCATTCGGCCCGAATACTACCCCAGGCTTTTCATTGAAGACGTAGATCAAAAAAAGCTATTGGTAATCTGGGTACCGGGAAGCTCTAATCGGCCCCACCAGGTACCGGAAGTCATCACCGATAAGCAGAAGACCTTTCACTACTATATTCGCAAGTATGCTAATTCCGTCAAAGCTTCTCTGTCCGAGCAGCAGGAGCTTATTAGTTTAGCCAATCAGGTACCTTTCGACGATCGCCCGAATACGCAGGCCAGCTTAGAAGATATTTCTTTATTTTGGATCAGGGAGTACTTGCAGCAAACGAACAGCCGGCTCCTGGATAACCTGGAACAAACCACCAAGCGGGATTTACTCCAGCAAATGGCTTTGCTTTCCGGACCTCTTGAGCAAGAATTCCCTCGTAACGTCTCCTTGATGCTTTTCTCGGAGCGGCCCGATCGTTTCTTTACTTATACGTATATTGAAGTAGTCCGGTATACGCAGGGTCCCGCCGATCGAGACTTCACGGAAACTCGCTTTACTGGACCCGTTCACCATCAGATCAGGCAACTCACCGATTACCTGGTTTCACAGGTCCTTTTAGAAAAAGTGATCAAGCTCGAATCCCAGGCAGAATCAGTCCGAGTCTTCAATTACCCCTTAATTGCATTACAAGAAGCCATTGCTAACTGCATTTTCCACCGGGATTATCAGGTGAGAGAACCTATTAAGGTATTCATCTATCCAGATAAAATCATACTTTTTAATTCGGGAGGGCCTGATCGATCCGTGAAGCTGGATGACCTACGTCTTGGGCACCCCAGACCAAAACGGTATCGGAATCGCAGATTGGGTGATTTCCTGAAAGCCTTACGATTGACGGAAGGCCATGCCACGGGTATAGCTTTGATCATGAAAACCTTAAAGCAAAACGGCTCCCCAGTGGCTGAATTTGATATGGATGAGGAGCGTACGTACTTTGAAGTCACCTTTCCTATACACCCCGAATTCATCAAGAGAGAAGAAAGATCTTACTTCGATTTTAATACGGCGAAACCAAGTAAACTACTACAGTATTTATCAGAACAGGTTTTTGCTTATGAAGATATTGCACTCACTGAAGAAAAAATAAAAACCTATCAGTCAATCATAGAGAACCTAGAACCTTCTTCGCTTGCCATTATTTCAGCCATGGTTAGTAAGCCGCCCATGAAAAGAAAAGAGGTTTTAGAAGAGATTGGCTTAAGTAATCAAACTAAAAATGCGGAACGGTACTTAGAACCCTTGATTCTATTAGAAGTAATTAGCCCCGTTATTAAAGCGAAGCCTAACAGCCCTTTACAGCGATATAGGCTTACTGAGAGGGGACAACTTATGGCTCGTTGGCTAGCAGGAGAGAACCAGTAGTAACTAAGTAGTAACTAAGTAGTAACTAAGCTTAGCATACTAAGGTGAAACAGGCAAGGGACTATATTCTGTTTTTTGCAACACTTCATGTAACTAGTACTTATAGAACTAACTAAACCAGAAAGATGCCATTCAATCGCTGGATTTGTACCTTCCTTTTTCTCTTTCCTATCCTTGACGTTTACGCTCAAAGAACATTTGACAGTAACCTTAGCCTTGAGATTGATTCGCTTTTTTCCCAACGTCTGCCTGACATTGCCCCCGGCGGCGTATTGCTGATCGCTAAGCAGGGAAATATCCTTTATCATAAAGCGTTTGGAAAAGCGGATTTGGAAAAGAATATGCCCATGCAACCCGATATGATCTTTCGGATCGGCTCCATTACCAAACAGTTTACCGCCATTGCCATACTTCAGCTCGCAGAAGCGGGCAAACTCTCCCTTCAGGACTCGATTCAAACTTACATTAAAAACTTCCCCAGCAAAGGGTACACCCTTACCATTGAGCACCTGCTTACGAACACTTCTGGCCTTAAAAACTACTTTGAAATCAATAATCCTACCCAGCAACGACCTACCTATACGCCCGCCCAGGGGGTCGATTACTTTAAAGATGAACCGCTGAGCTTTGTACCCGGAAGCCAGTTTGAATACAGTAATTCCAATTACTATTTATTAGGGTACCTCATTGAAGTCATTACGGGACAACCCTACGAGGAGTACCTTTACGAGCATGTTTTGTCTAAAGCGAACCTTACTCATACCTCATACATTAACCCCAACCGCCCGGTAAGCCCCATGCCTACGGGTTACACCAAAGCAGACGGAAAAACAGAACAAGCTAGCCTACAGGAAGTCTCCACGTTGTATGCCGCCGGAGGGTTACTTTCTTCGGCAACAGATCTACTCACCTGGCATCAGGCTTTGCTGGAAGGAAAACTCATCAGTGATACCTTACTTAAAAAAGCCTGGGCTTCCTTCAAGCTTACCAATGGAACGGACTCTCCGTATGGCTATGGTTGGTATAGGAAAGAACTGGACGGGCAAACTACCATTGAGCACGCCGGCTCCACGGATGGCTTTCAAACCAATGCCGTGTATTTGCCCCAAGCGGATCTTTTCGTAACGACGCTATTTAATGGATATGAGACGGATATGGATTGGACGGTGCTTACTAATGATGTTATCGGTCAAGTATTCGGGCGAAAACCGTATGTGTTGACAATTCCCCAGTTGCAAGCGTACGTAGGAACCTATACGTACAAAAAATCCTATCAGATGGTGATCACCCGGGAAGAAAATAAGTTATACATCCGAGCGACTAATCCCAAATCTCGTTTACCAAAGGTTCAATTGCACCCCAGAAGCGACGGCCTTTTCTTTATTAAGGAAGCTGAATTAAGTTTTAGCTTTGAAAAAGATACCAAGGAGGCCGTTACTTCCATGGCCAGTTACTATCGCAATAAAAAAGATGTAGACTGGAAAAAGGAAAAGTAAAACGTAGCCTTTTGAAGCCTTTTTTATGACATCTTTTATACGACTGTCATGAAAAGTAAACTTTCCTAAACAGTTTGTAAACAAGTCAATTTTAGCCCAGTACTGTGAATAGCTAAACTCTTGTTTTACCGCTGCCCCATTCCTGCTCACCAAATTTATTAAACGAACTTTAACGTTCCATCTATCGGAGTATAATTGTTGCGAAGGTGAAAGCCGGTAAGGTAACCTGAGGCAACTAGTATAGCTATCCGGATCTTAAGGTTTTATATCGACTTGAAACGAACTTTATTTAGGTCGCTCTTTACTTTCTTGAATGTGCTCGGGGCAACGCCGATTATTTTGCTGAATAAACGAGTAAAATACTTTATATCATTGAAACCCAGCTCATCTGCTACTGCGAGTATGGTGTGGTCAGAATAATATAATAAGCGTCGGGCTTCCCGCATTAATTCTTGCTGAATATGGTAAGTGACCGGGAAGCCGGTCACGGATTTGACCGTATCATTCAAGTGGTTGGCTGAAATGAACATTTCAGCCGCATACTGTGAGGTGCTTTTCAGGGTACGGAAGTTGTTTCGAAGCATCTGCCGGAAAATCTTAGTAATCTCAATACTACGGGTAGAATGCGTGCGTAGCCTCGACCTTTCTTGCTGTAAGTAGACGGAAGCGAATAGATAAAGAAGTGAACTGAGCATTCCCTGAATAACTTGCTCTTGAAATAACGGTGCCGGTTCCTTATAGATTGAATAGAGATGGCCTATCAAAGAATAGAAGTGTGCAAATTGCTGTGACGCTACCGGTATCAAAATGATTTCGGCTAGACATTGATCGAGGATGCTTCTCAGATTTACGTCAAGTATGGCAGGATCAAATGCCAGAAACCAACCACGCTCTACCTGGGCGGATACGATATGATGGATCTGACCTGGATAAGAAACAAAAATATGGTGATCGCTCAACTTAACCTTTTCAAAATCGACTTCTAGCTCCATCTGCCCTTTATCGAGTACTATACAGTAATAATAGTCATGCCGGTGTGGTTGCGACATCTCGTACTGGGGATGGTGAAGCTTTGGGGCATCCATTGACTGTATATAGACGCCTGAAAACCAGTCATGCATCTGGTGAACTGGTATTTTTGTTCTTTTAATCATAGGCAGACCAAAGCTCCTAAAAAAACGATGATGTTGGCAGACTTAGTTAGTACCGCCCTGATATTCCATATGCAGACGAGCTGCAGTAGGTGAATGAAACAGATTATCTAAACGAGCACGGGCAACCATCTGACGAAATGCTCCGTACTGCGAAGGATCACCTGCATCATGCATGGTGTCAGCCATCCATAGTGCAAAATCCTGATAATTCCATACATGGGCCAAACAGGTAGTAGAATAATGTTCCAACGCGGTTGTATCGTGGTCCTTAATCGCACTGATTAGGGCATGGGCCAGTATATCCACATCGTAAAGCCCTAGATTCATTCCCTTGGCACTTACCGGAGGAACAAGGTGTGCGGCATCACCGGCCAGGAAAAGATTATTATACTGCATAGGTGAGTAAACGACAGACCGAAAGGGAACAAATTCGATCTGGTGTATGGGAGCGTTTTCAATGGAATCATCCCCTACTCTACGCCTAATTTCATCCCAAATACGCTCATTCGGCCAATCTGCTGCCTGATCACTTAAAGCACATTGCAAATAATACCGACTCCGTTGCGGACCACGCGGAAGTTGAGCGGCAAATCCATGTTCACTGATTGCCATAATGGGATAACCTGTTACTGGGGCTTCAGCCAGAGCGGCTAACCAGGCGTACCCATACTCATAACTATACTTAGTTAATAGTTCTTCAGGAATCGATGATCGGCTGACTCCTCGATCGGCATCACACCCCGCAATATAGTCACAAACAATTTGATGCTGACCACTTTGATCAGTATACGAAACCTGGGGACGTTCCTTTTTTTCGTTCCGAATGGTGACGTCAACGGCCTCAAACCGAACGTCTGCTGCCGTTACATCCACTAGATCTCGTAGTAAATTATTAACCAGCATCTGCTGCGTACAAAACAGACTTTGAGCACCGTCGTCGCCGATGCCGCTAAACACCCGGGGCAAGCCATTGAGGCGATACTCAATAGCGTACGCAGCCGGACCGCTGAGTAATTGGTCCGCTAACCCCCATTCTTCAAACATCCGCACGGCTCGGGAATCAACTACGCCAGCACGTTGCCGCGTCTCAATATAGGCACGATCACGCCTTTCTACTATGACAAAAGGTATTTTGGCCTTCTGTAAAAACGCGGCTAGCGTCAGTCCGCAGACACCAGCTCCGATGATAACGACTTTGGTTTCTTCCATTGTTTTTGTTTGATTTGTTTCCGTAATAGCCTGTAATCAAATGATAGGCAAATGTATCGGACCCGTAAATCAAACTGGATAGCAAAATAAGGTTTTAGGTGGACGATTCGCGGATTTGTCAGTCATCCCATTCTTCATTCGCTAGTACTGGATAGCTAACACTTTTAGGTTATCTATAACGACCCGATTATAGGTAGAGTAGACAATGGAGCCTCAAAAGTATCTAAGAGATAAAAGTCTATCTATTAATTTTATTTGTTTGGTTGTCACCTGATCTAGTAAAAACCTGATCATTGACCTTCGTGGAATCCCAATGGAACCAACTAGGGAGCCAATAGTGTCGTTGACGCCGTAGGCCCCACCCCGGTCACGCCGGGGAGCTTCGTGGCCAGCAAAGAAGGCCCGAGTGCTCAGCTGAATTAGGTGACCTTGCAGGAGAAGAACAAGAAAAGCCTCGAAGTCGAGCACAGCCTGGATGGACGCAGCTGGCGGAAGCTAGGTTCGGTGGCGGCGGTGGGCAACAGCATGACCTAGCCAACGGGTTGAATTACTACTGCCTGCGGATGGTGGACTTCGACGGGCATACTGAGCTATCGCGACCGCAGAGCCTGTCCTTCGAAGTAAGTATTGGGCTTGGTCAGTAAATGAGTTATTCTTTTACGGGAAACATTTGCTCATCCACCTGAGTCCCTTGGCCTGCCACCCGGCACCAGCCCGTAGGCGATTGATGGTATACTTCCAGCCGTCTGACCTTGATAGCTACGTCACGTCCATCGACCAATAGGTTTACAGCGGCCAGAAAATTGACTACGGCGACCTTTCCCTCGTAGATACGAATGATTTCGTGCCCTGGCATGATCCGTACCGATTTAAAAACTACCTTTTCCTTCGCTTGCACGGCCTGCCATTGTTGATGAGAAAAAGAAATATCTCCCTTCGGCCCAACGGCGATAAAATCACTACAGTCTACTACTCCATCCGGTTTTCTCTGATGAAGAAGTTCCCGGATTTGTTGTCTTTCCTTCGGAAAACTTACGGTATCTATCTGAGCAAAGCCAGTTGAACAACCGCCCCATAAAATCCAAAGGATCATTATTATTTTTTTCATAGAAGTCTGGTTTTATGGGTCTGAATATAAGCAATTTAAGTCATGATATATTTAATGAAAACAAATAGACAGGCAACTTACGCTGAAGAATATACCTTTCTATTTGACGAGTCGAGCCAGTACTGGATTATTGAAACCTCAGCTACGCTCAACGAGTCTACTCTAACAAAGCCTAAGCTCTGATGAGATGATTCAACTCCTTATCCAAAGACAAGTCCGATGGCCTCTTCCTAACCAAGATAAACCCATACGACTCGCTTTAAAGGCTACCACTTTCTGGAATTACTGTTTGATATAGTTGATCATCAATCCAGCTGGCTCGGCTTGAAGAACCTGCCGCTTCAAATGATCGTCATAGTAGACGCGTAACGAATCATTGCCCTGCCAGCTCAAGTGAATTAAGCGGCTACTCAATCGAAGTCGGTGGTAATTCGCATCAAAAACGGCTAAATCCATTGCTCTACTTTTTGTGGAAGGGTATAGACGCAGACGAAACTGCTCGGATGAAGTCATCCAGTCTTTTTCCAGATACACTTCTACCTTTCTGGTATGACCTGGATTCCAATCTTCGATCAGCAAAGAATTCGGACTCATTTGGCAGGCCGAAGCCATGCAAGTGAGCATCCACCCCATTTTTTTCATGAGCTGGGTTCAATATGAATGAGTACATCGTAAACAGCGGGTTTCTGAGCCCTGATAGCTTCTTTGACCCGGTGAGCAATGGCGTGGCCTTCCCGGACGGTCAAATTGCCGTCTACTTCCACGTGTAAATCCACGAAATATTCAAACCCCGTCTTCCGTACCAGGCATTTTTCAACGCCTTCGACTTGAGGAACGCTCAAAGCAATGGCTTCAATTTCGGTTTTCCAGGCTCCGGCGGGGGATTCATCCATGATTTCGCCGAACGAAGGCCGGAAGATATGGTAGGCATTAAAGACAATGACCAGCGAGGCCAGCAGGGCCGCCCAGTCATCGGCCGATTCGTAACCCGGACCGCCCATTAGAGCAATACTAATGCCTACAAAAGCCGTCAGCGAAGTAATGGCATCACTCCGCTGGTGCCAAGCATCGGCTTTAACCGCACTACTATCCACCTCCGATCCGACCTGATTCATTTTACGAAACAAGACTTCTTTAACCAGGACAATGCCCGCCAAAACAAGTAGCGTAAAGGCTTTAGGTGTTTCGTGCGGCGTTCGAATGTTATGGACGCTTTCCACGGCGATCAGGATGGCAGCAGCTACCAAAGCCAATGACACCAGTAGGGCCGCCAGCGGTTCGGCTTTACCATGCCCATAGGGATGGTTTTCATCGGGCCTTCGCGAGGCTACCCTGAGACCCAGCCAAACGAATGTAGAAGTGACGATATCGGTGGCTGATTCTAGAGCATCGGCAATGAGTGCGTAGGAGTTTCCCAGCCAGCCAGCTGTTGCTTTC
Source organism: Siphonobacter sp. (assembly GCF_048595215.1). Lineage (NCBI taxonomy): Bacteria > Pseudomonadati > Bacteroidota > Cytophagia > Cytophagales > Cytophagaceae > Siphonobacter > Siphonobacter sp. The sequence continues at coordinate 12,906 of NZ_JBMDWJ010000376.1, read as the reverse complement.
ACAATCACTAGTACTACGTTGACCGCAATACCGATTAGCGTGGTTTGTTGTCCCCGCTGAGCACCGGTCTGTGCTATTGGTTTTTCCATAGGTATAGTTGTAAAGGGCCCAGCCTTTCAAAAGTTTAAAAGCCAGGCCCTAAGAGGTTAGCCTTCTGCTTTAGCCAGTTCTGCACTAATAAAATAGCTCCCTTTTTGAACAATTTCTGCTGAATAGGGAGAGGCCTGGTCAAGGGTAATTTGCGTATAGCCTTTCTCTACTGTTCCGGTTTGCACGGGTACTTTTTTAAATACCCATTGTCCAGGATCTTTTTTAACGACAACATAAACGTAATTTCGGTTACCATCTCGCACTAGAGCATCGCTGGGAACCGCTGTAACCAAGTGCTCGCTGGTCACAATGCGAGCCCGCACGTACGAACCGGGCACGAGTGATTCGTACCCTTCGGATAAATGCCCATGTACCTGAACCGTTTTGGTTTGCCCATCGAACGTTTTAGCCACCAGCTCCACCCGGGCCGTTTGCTCGCCCGAGTTCATCTGCGGCAGAGTAAAGCGGATGAGTTGCCCTTCTTTGACTTTGTTAATGTCTTTTTCAAAAACCTGAAGTTCTACGTGCAGGTGCTGTTTGTTGACAATTTCCATCAGGGATTCATTAGCGTTGACGTGCTTGCCAATATTCACTTGTAAACTTCTCACATAACCACTGAAGGGAGCCCGCAGTTGGATACTGCTCAAAATCGAGCCCTGACGTATGGTCTTGGGGTTAAGCCCCAGCAACCGCAGTTGGGCTTCCAAAGAAGCGACCAGTGCCTTGGTGGACGTATATTCTGATTCAGACTGTTCGAGTTTCCGGCGGGCTCCCACGTTTTCTTTGGCGAGTTCGGCCTGCCGATCGAATTCCTGCTCCAGGAAGTTCACCCGACTCAGAGCCTGTAAATACTCCTGCTGGAGCTTGATATAATCGGGATGCTCCAAAGTAAGTACCACCTGTCCTTTTTCGACATAGCTCCCCTGCAACAGATTCATCTGTTTGACAAAGCCGCCCAAGGGGGCACTAATGGTAGCCACGTATTGCGGTGGAGCTTCTACCGTACCATTGGCCTGAATCATTTCCGAAAGGCTGATCTGCTGGGCAGGACCTGCCTGAATGCCGGCCTGCTTTACCAGAGATATGGGTAATGCAATTTCCAGTTTAGGGGCTGCGGTAGCAACCGCTTGCGTTGGGGTCTGTTGCTGAGTGGATTCGGACTGGCACGCCACCAGGGTCATCACCCAGCCCATTAGAAGTATTTTTTTCATATGCGTTTAGTCTATGGGAAGTACTAGAGATTCCAGTTCAATGACGGCCTGGTTATAAGCCCAGACCTGATCCAGGTATTGTTCTTTGAGCTGCCAGGCCTGTAGGCTGGCTTGTACAAATTCCACGTACTCGATTTCACCCGCCAGATAGCTCTTTTGGGCGTTGCTGAGAATAAATTCCGCCTGAGGGAGTGCCGTCTGCAGGTAATAATCCAGATTCTGGGCCGTTCGGGCGACTTCCTGCTGGTGGATGGCAGCGAGTCCCTGAAAGCGACTGAGCTGGTAGTCATACTCAATCTGCGTAGCCTGGGCACTAAGCCGGGCCGCTTCGGTCCGACTTCTATACCAGCCCGCCACCAGCGGAATCGATACTCCTAGCTGTACCGCCTGAAAACCTCCGCTTCCTTCAAAGGATTGATTTAAATAGCCGAGTCGCAGCTCGGGCAAAGCTCGTTTCTTTTCAACCTGCACGCGTTGCTCTTCTGCCTGCCGCTGGCTTGCTAAAAGCTGAAGCTCAGGGTTAAGATCCGGAGTGAGCGATGCGGACAATCGGGAAGAAATACGAATCGCCTGCGTGGTATCAATCCCTACACCTTCGGGCTGCCCCAACCAAATCCCTAGGGATTGCCGGGCCATACTGATCTGGGTTTTTACAGAGCGGATTTGGGTTTGAATATCCCGCTGGCGGGCCTGAGCCGTTACCTGCTCGAGGCGATTACTCTCGCCCGTTCGGAACCGGACCCCTGCCGCATAAGCTGCTTTAGTGAAAACGGAATCCTGCTGTTGCAAAACGCTCAACCGGGCGTGCAGCAACAGCAGGTCATAATACGCCCTTTTTACCTCGCGAATCAGTTCTTTCCGGGTGATCCGGTAGTTCTGCCGGGCAATGTCTACCTGCCTTTCCTGCCAACGACGTTGGGCCTGATAGAAGGCCGGCAAGGCAATGTTCTGCACGGCATTAAAGGTGTAATCCGGGTGAACGCCCTGGATTTGTCCCCGCTGGAAATCAAGCGTAGTTTTAGGGACGTCAAAGGCGGAGCGGCGTAACTTTTCCTGAACCTGCACGGAAACGTCAGCTGACTTTAGATGCTGATTACGGTCCAATGCTTGGGCAAGGGCCTGTTCCAGCGTCAATGCCTGAGCGGATGTAGGCAGATTACCCAGGATAAGTAATCCCAGCATTAGTCCAGTAACGAACGTCTTCCGGCTGACTTTCCAGGGTTCATCCAGATAGCTGTATAGGATAGGCAGAATAATGAGCGTCAACAAGGTGGCCGAAACCAGGCCACCGATGACTACGGTGGCCAGCGGACGTTGTACTTCCGCCCCGGCAGTCGTGGAAAGAGCCATGGGCAAAAAGCCCAGTGAAGCTACTGCCGCCGTCATCACGACGGGTCTGAAGCGTACAGAAGTGCCCCGTAACACCCGCCGCCAGAGGTTGGTCGAGCCTTCTGCTTTCAACTCGTTGAAGTAGCTGATGAGTACAATTCCGTTTAAGACGGCAATCCCGAACAGGGCAATGAAACCTACACCCGCGGAAATACTAAAAGGGAGACCTCGCAGTTCAAGTGCCCAGATGCCCCCAATGGCCGAAAGCGGAATGGCCGAATAGATCATCAGGGCCTGTTTAATGGAATCGAAGGTGAAAAACAGTAACACAAAAATCAACAGTAGCGAAACCGGCACGGCTACCAGCAGGCGGGACTTCGCTTTGACCAGATTCTCAAACTGTCCGCCGTAGGTGATCGAGTAATTGGGCGGAAGTTTTACTTTTTCAGCGAGTACCTGTTGAATCTCGCCTACAAGCCCTTCGACATCACGACCTCTGACGTTTACACCAATCGTAATTCGTCGCCGGGCATTATCCCGCGAGATCTGCATGGGAGCGTTGCTGTAGCGAATACTGGCCAGCTCTTCCAAAGGGACTTGATTGCCATTGGGCAGGTCCACGTACATCTGCCGGATGTCGGATATATCCTGGCGATGCGTACTATCCAGACGCACGACCAGATCAAAGCGTTTTTCCCCCTCAAATACGACTCCGGTGGCCTCTCCGGCAAAAGCCGTTTTCAGGATTTGATTGAGGGCTGATACATTCATGCCGTACTCGGCCAGCCGGGCCCGGTTGTAAGACACCAGCATCTGGGGAAGACCCACAATCTGCTCGACTTTCAAGTCCGCTACACCCCGAACCTTGCTCATGACGCCAGCCATTTGATTAGCCCGGCTAAAGAGGGTATCCAGGTCCTCTCCGTATACTTTAACGGCTACGTCGGATTTTACCCCGGTCATGAGTTCATTAAACCGAAGCTGAATGGGCTGGGTAAATTCGAGGTTCACACCGGGAAGGGTACGAAGGGCCGCTTCCATTTTTTCCACCAGGTCAGCTTTACTCGTCGTCGTCACCCATTCCTTGGGTTCTTTCAACCGTACGATAATATCGCCGGCTTCAATCGGCATGGGATCCGTAGGAATTTCAGCCGTACCAATTTTTGAGACCACTTCGGCGATTTCCGGAAAAGACGTTTTTAAAATCCGCTCGATTTTTGTGCTGGTCTCGATGGTCTGACTCAGCGAAGAACCCGGTTTGAGCGTAAGGCTGATGGCCAGATCACCTTCATCCAGATTCGGAATAAACTCGCCGCCCATGCGAGTAAAAACCCATACACTCACGCTCAGTAGTACCAATGATCCGCCCAGAACGGCCGCCCGCCAGCGAAGGGCCTGGCGAATGAGCGGATCATAAATCCGGTGCAATCCATGCATGATTTTCTCAGAAAGAACACTTTCCTGGGTATCTGGCTTCAAAAAGGCCGCTGCCATCATGGGTACATAGGTGATACAGAGAAGCATGGCCCCCAGCAGAGCAAAACCTACGGTTAAAGCCATGGGCCGAAACATTTTGCCCTCAATGCCCGTCAGGGATAAAATGGGAAAATAGACGATCAGGATGATTAGCTGGCCAAACAGGGCCGACTGCATCATACGCTGAGCGGATTTGCGGGCCACCTCGTCCATACTTTCCTCAAGGAGCCCTTTCTGCTGCACTAGATAGAAAATCATCCCTTCAATGATAATCACGGCTCCGTCGACGAGCAGGCCAAAGTCAATGGCTCCTAAACTCATCAGATTAGCCGAAACCCCAAACGTATGCATCAACCCCAGGGCAAAGAGCATGCACAGCGGAATGACGGAAGCCACAATCAATCCCGCCCGCAGATTGCCTAACAATATCAGTAGCACGATAATCACAATCACCCCGCCTTCGATGAGGTTCTTAGCAACGGTATGAATGGCTTTGTCGATCAGTACCGTACGGTCCAGGAAAGGTTCAATTACCAGACCTTTGGGAAGCGTCGAGCGGATCTCGTCCATCCGCTGTTTGACGCCCTTGATGGTCTTCTCCGAACTGGCTCCTTTGAGCATAAGTACCGTACCTCCCACGACTTCCCCTTCCCCGTTTCGAGTCAGTGCTCCGTACCTTACGGCATGTCCTATACGTACATCCGCTACGTCTTTTACCAGCAAGGGAGTTTGATTGATGGTTTTAACAACGATCTGACCAATTTCTTCTGCGTTATGCACCATACCTTCCCCGCGAATAAAGAAGGCTTCGGGACCTTTTTCGATGTAACTACCTCCCGTATTGGCATTATTGGTAGCCAAAGCCGTAAACAGCTCGGCAATCGTCACGTTGAGTCCCCGCAGTTTTTCGGGGTTTACACTAACTTCATACTGCTTGAGATACCCACCCATACTGCTTACGTCCACTACGCCAGATACGCCCGCCAGCTGGCGTTTGATGGCCCAGTCCTGAATCGTTCGTAGTTCGGTCGCATCGTATTGATCCTGGTATCCAGGAGCCGCCCGCAGCACATACTGATAGATTTCGCCCAAACCCGTGGTGATGGGAGCCATCTGGGGAGCCGCCTCTGTCGCCATGAGGTCCCGCTCGGATTCTTTAATTTTTTCACTGACTAGTTGCCGGGCTAAGTAGGTATCTACGGCATCGCTAAAGACGACGGTAATGACCGACAGTCCAAAGCGGGAAACCGAGCGAATCTCAGTAACCCCCGGAATATTGCGTAGGCTGGTTTCCAGGGGGAACGTGATGAATTGTTCCATTTCCTGAGCCGCCAGCGAAGACGACTGGGTAACGACCTGTACCTGATTATTGGTAATGTCGGGATTGGCGTCAATGGGCAATTGCATGAATGCATAGCCGCCCCAGGCCATCAGGGCCAAAACGCCAAGGGCCACGACGAGTTTGTTTCGGATACTAAATCCGATTAACGCGTGAAGCATACGTACCTTGGTTAATTCCACAAATGAATGAAGGATCAGCCCCGCCTTTACAAAAGCGAGCTTAGCTTAACGCTTGGAGCCTAAAAGGGAGCTGATACAAACGGCAGAACACACCTAGTTGAGCTCACCTGGTAATGAGTAGTTCGGTAGAATCAGCCGTAAGAATGGAATTAACCTAGCTGGGGAGGCCGGAGTAGGGAACCGTACGTCTGATAGGCGTACGCATTTAAATACTGAAACTGGTGGTTGCACGAGAAAAAGGTAACTACCAGTTTTTCAAGACTCGCCTTGAATTCGCTAATCACAAACAAAAACCCAGCGGATAAATGATTGTAGAAGGGAATTTTCGTGTGAGGATGCGGCGTCTTGGCGTGTTCAGAACTTGGACTATAGTGCATTTGAAGAAAGCCCCAAAAGCTCAGATCCGGTTGCAACTTCGCCCGATGCTCCTGAAAATGCGTGAGTAAGCCCGGAATTTTATACACCTCCTCAATGTCAGTTTGCGGAAACAAACTGCCCGTAAACATCAGTATGCTTAGGAAAAGGGCGGTGATTTTTCTCATGGCTGGCAAAGGTAAGCGGAAATTCAGGGACTCGAAGATTAAAATACAAATCCATTTTCCCGGCAGAACCGAGTAAACTCCGTTCTGGTACTTACCTACTACACGAAGTCTAGAATCAAGTGATCATCGATACTGAGCTTTTGATGGACGCCTTTCAAGAACGTAACATCGGGTTCTCGTTTGCCGCTTAAGGTATGGGAAACCTTGGCGGCTCCCATACCCAATAGTTCAGCTAGCTTCTTCTCACTCATTCCCTGCTGCTGAATCTTTTGCGGCACCACGGCCGGAACGCTTACGAGTAAAGACCTGAAATTTTAAATCGTTCCACACTTAATCGCCCTCTTTATCTATATTCTGCAACAATTCTTCAAAATTGGTATATTCAATCAACTGCATTACAAAACCCTTCTCTAATCAGTCTAGCGTATCATTTACTCTAATTACTGCTGAACTTTTCAAAAAGACTTCGATCATACATGCTAATAACCTCAGGGTACTAAGATTACCTGAATATCTAGAAGCTAATGAACTTACAGGTATGCTCATGGATTGGGATTACTCAAAGCTTGGTAAGAGGCCTGTAACTGTTCTTCGGTCTCAGGCAATTGAACTTTTAATCCAAAGCTTACGCGAGCTTGTACCTGTTCGACAAAAGGCTTAAAGAGTTGATTGTATGCTGAAAAAGCAATTCGATAATCTTCATTCGCGTGGAGCTGTTTAGCTAACAGGGTTGCCCCTTGTATCGCTAAACTCGTACCCATGCCGGTAAAGAAGCTTGGGGCGTAGGCGGCATCACCTACCAGAGCTACTCGCCCGGCCGTCCAATCCGGCATATGGATTTGACAGGCTTCATCAAAATATAATTCATCCGCCTTAAGCATTGCATCTAGAATTTCCGGAAGTTTCCAATTCGTATTCGTACCGAAATGTTCTCTTAAAATCTGCTTCGATTGATGGTGATCGCGGTAGTTCCAATCCAATTGAGGCGATCGAAATAAAAGGATAGCATTGGCCCCATTTTTAAATTGATACACTACGGCCTGTTTCCCTACTTCACGATACACAATACCCGTAGACGTTGGTCTACCTGTTTTGATCTGATCTGCTTTAGCAAAGGCAAAATAAACCCCAAGAAACTTTTTGAATTGAACTTCGGGTCCGAAAGCAAATTTCCGAACGCTGGAGTGGGTGCCATCGGCTCCAAAAACAAAATCATACGACTTGGTTTGCCCTTTTTCAAAAGTTACCTCTACCCGATCTTCCTGCTGAGTCAATGAAGAGATGCTCGTACCAAAAATTAGTTCAATCTCCTCTTTTGCAATCGCTTCGTAGATAATTTTTAACAAATCCCCCCGGTGTATTTCTATGTCACCTAAATACTGCGGCAGTGTATTGATAGCAAAGGTAGCGATGGTTTGATCCTGGGCATTCACGACCTCATCAGTATGAACAAATTCATTCGCTTTGATCTGATCCAATATACCCATATCGCTGACTATGTTCAATGCTTCACCACGCACATCAATAGGTGAGCCGTTGGTTCTAAGATCCTTACCCAATTCCACGACAGTAACGCCATAACCAAATTTATTCAGCCAGTAGGCCAATGTTAATCCAGCAAAGCTGGCACCCGATATGAGCACTTGTTTTTTCATCACTACGATTTTTTTACGGTAACAGATTTGATTACACCGCAAAAGTATCGGTAGCTTTACGAGCAAAATATTCGAAAAACAACTAATTTTAATCGTAAAAATGAAAAACACTAGTAGCCAATATTTTGACGGTAGTGTTGAGCAGTTCACAAATAAGGTGGGTGTTACCTTTGAAGAGTTCTTGCACTATTTTCAGATTAACTTCTTCAAAGGATTTATCTTTTTGCCAGACATGGCCATGCACTTCGGCTCATTTGTCACCAATGAGGACTTTACCCGCGTAACGGGCACCTCTGATATTAAAGACGGTATTGGTTTTGTCTTTTATAACATCTTTGAAGATAAGGCACCAGATGGAACCGACACTGAACCCCTAGAACCGCCTTATGTGCGTATTTTCCCATATTCGATCAGGCAAACGTTGCATTTCAAAAAAGGGACTCGCGTCACCCATGTTTCCATCAGTATTAGTGCCGAATATCTAAAGGACCTTTTAAGGGAGGATGCTGAACATTTCGAGTATCTTTTTGATAGTACTACTAATTTTTGGATAGAGGAATTGATGACCGATGACATTTTACGTACCGTAAATGACATCGTCAGAAAGGAAGAGCCCCTCACTATGAAAGGTTTTTATTACAAACTGAAGGCAATGGAATTGCTTTTCTATCTGTTTGAAAGTTTAAAGAAGCGTGAAAGCTCTGCTGGTTTGAAGCTGAGTGGAAAAGAAGTTCAGGCTATCTACCGAGTTAGGGACAAAATTGTGTCCTCATTAGACCAGCCTAGTACCATCGCTACCTTGAAAGAAATTGCTGGTATGAATGAATTAAAACTCCGTAAAGTTTTCACGCAGGTATTTGGTATGGGGATTTATGATTACTATCAGCATCTGCGTATGAAAGAAGCCGCACGGCTTTTACGCGAAGAAAATATATCGGTATCGGAAGCTGGATTTCAAATGGGCTTTGAGAACTTAGGTCATTTCACGAAAGTATTTGAAAAACACATCGGTAAGAAGCCCAAAAAATACGTTCAAAGTTTAAATCTAACCAACCTGCGAAGGCATTCGAAGTAACGGTCAGACCCTTTAATCGATTAGTACTAGACAAACTTTACTAGGTCTGATCCCAAAAATATTTCTATTATAGAATAATAGCGGTAATTCACGGCTATAGGGAAGGTAAACGGGGTATTGCCAGTGCAGATGGGTACTGCCCGGCGGGGAGCGTGAGTTGGCGTCTGATAGCCCTCTGGATTGGCATGCCAATCTATAAAAGAAATAGATCTGCCTTCTTAATTCTTCAAACAGCAGAAAGCTGCTCTTGGTATGTTTTGACTGTACACGTTATAACCTGACGAATCGAGAAGCAGGATTTCAATCTCACGTGTATCAATCAGTTGTAAAAGGTCATGAAGAATTAAAATGATAGTTTGTAACCGATATGGGCTAATAGAAGATGCAAGATGAATAGTAAGAAGGCAATAAGAGTATATATATTTCTATTCGAGAATACCCCTCTCAGGAGCATTATAAAAATCAATCCGTAAGCGACAAGATTAATAGTAGAATCCCTGCTGTAAGCTTCAGCAGATTCATAACTAGGCCAACCTGATTCCATGACAAGTTCTGAGCCCAAAGGGTACGCGGCAATATCTTTCTTGATAGCAACTTGGTAGTAGTCAAATAAAAATAGAAGCAACACTATCAGAAGAAAACTTGCTACTACAAGCTCAACAATCTTCAAGGGAGTAATGATTACTGACTTTTGTTGCATAATTGTCTGTGCGTTAAGCAAAGAGCCACTGCTCGCTTCTGCCTGATGGGTTATCATGCGGTAACGAAAAATAAATTCCCAATCATCTTATAATCCAAGCTTATTAAAGTTCTGCCTATTCAACTACTTAGTGATAGACCAAGCAGGTAGTTACCATGGTTTTAACGATCCTGATACGTTCAACATCTACTTATGGAGTGTAGTTACCCCCTTCCGCACCCAAATGAGTGATACGGGTCAACGCAGAAAGTCAGTTCAAACTAAGAATTGATTTGAAATTTTCTTTAAAATATGTGTCCAGATGAGGCATCCGAATTATTTTAGATTATTTAGTAAACGATCTACAGTCTTGATCCATTGATAGCACTCCCTCTTCCTTACAAGTATATGAGTAAAAACGTATTCTTTTCTCTGATAATTTTTTCCCTGACTTTTTGTAGTACAGTTTTAACCAATCCGTCAATAAGCCTTTCTGTTAATGATAAAGGAAAGTTTGGCATAGCTACCCAAGTGAGTGAGCCGGATAATCAAGACGTAATCACTCAGATCATCCAGACCGAACTGGCTGTTCTGCTTACTGACAAAAAATTCTCGGCGGTATCGAGTGCGGTCTATATCAACAACAAAGTCATTCAAGTTCATATGGGAAAGTTGGATGATGGCAAAAAACCTGACGGCAAAACACTCTATGAAATCGGTTCAATCACAAAAACGTACACCGGCTTATTGCTTTCTCAGGCCGTTTATGATCATAAACTCAGTCTTGACGAGGATATACGAAAGTTTTTAGATGGACCATGGCCTAACCTTGTGTTAGACAACAATCGCCCGATTACGCTTCGCCATCTGATTACTCATACATCCGGTTTACCAATGAATATTAATTGTAACAGTACAGCCATGACCATTCATCAGCAGGTAAGCTGTTTCAGTTCCTTAACCAAGAAAGACTTTTTTGACCGTTTAGCCACGGTAACACTGAAAAACACTACAGGAAAAGATTACCAATATTCCAATGCAGGTGTTCAGTTAGTGGGTTATATTTTAGAAAAAGTCTATAATCGATCGTTTGAGGCATTAATAAAGAAATACGTCTTTTCCCGCTCCCGGGAGCAACATACCTTTACTAACGTTCCTATCAATGGGACGGCTCGAGTAGCTGTTGGGAAAGACAGCTTAGGACATACGATGCCTTTGGAAAATGGTAGTTACCTATATGCAGGTGGATTGAAAGCATCCACTAGTTCGATGGCGATGTATATGAAAATGTATCTGACCAATCCTGATCCGGTCATTCGCCAGACACAACGACTATTAGCAGGTAACAAGCAATATGGTAGAGCTTATGCTTGGAATACATTCGACTACAATACCGAGAGCCGAATGCTTTACCATAACGGAGGAACTTTTGGCACTTCTTCTTGGCTGGCTATCTATCCTAAAAAGCAATGCGGAGTTTTTTTGATTACCAATACCATGACTAATGACTCACAACGCCGCTTGAATGAAATATCGAATCGGATCATTGATAAATTAAAAAGTGCTCATCTTCTATGAGGATTGGGCAAATAAGGTCACCGCTTAACCTATGAATGCTTGTACAACACTATGTATGCAGAATGCCTTCGAGTCGTCAGCTGGTGACTTGTAGAAAGGGCGTTTTTTGCAGACGGCGATCTAGGTTATCTCTCCGATCAACCAATTCGCCAATTTTAGTTGTCAGTAGACTAGCAGTGGCGAGGCCAGCGTGTAAAACTCCAACCAGTGTAAGATCGCTTTTGATCTGGTGTTGATTTGGGAGATTTGCTTGTAAAAAGCTTGGCGAGAATACGTACTATAAAGATCTGGACGAACTTCTTCCAGATACGTAAGCAGACTATCCAAATCCTGCTGAAGTTGTTGGGGAGTGAACGTCGTGAGCTGCTGAGCCTGTAGAGTTAAGCCGTAGCAAGCGAATAACAGGAAAAGTTTTTCATTGGGTCAGTGACCTTTAGACTGTCAGGAATGACAGGAGGAGGCAGAGCTAAGCACTAGCGTTGCACAGGTAACAAGCAAGCTAAAGCAAATTCAGTACGTTCAATCTTTACCGCTTTACTCCCACTGGACTGCAAAGCTTCCAACGAGTATTCGTCCGCAGGAAACTTTGCAGTTCAAACGTAGTACACAACAATCCGTTCGCCATTGTGTTACTTTCCAGTTGTTTGCACTCGTAATCAACGATTTACGACTTAGTCCTAGTAGAGGTATTGGCAGCTATCTACTTCACAAACCTATTAATACTCCTTTCAATCTATAAACCATCCAGTCCTAACTTCGCTAAGCCGATATTAACCATGCTTTACTTTCGTTGCGATAAACTTGCCAATAACTCTTCCAGGTTTTTCATGTTCATGGCCGTTCCTTCCTTAAAGCCCATTTCAATCATCTTCTCCATACGTTCCAGGGATTCATTATAAATCGTAATACTGACTTTTGTTCTTCCGTTGTGTTCGCTGAAGTTAAAATCCCAGTCAGAACCGGGCAACTCAGGATTTTCATCTTTGTCGGCAAAAGCATTGAACATTTTGAAGTTCGTTTTAGGACTAATGGATGTATACCTTTGGATGGACCAATGCTCCTGTCCTTCAGGACTTACCATGGCATAAAACCGTCGTCCGCCTACTTCAAAATTCATAAACTTTGTTTTGGAGGTCCAGGGCCTAGGTGCCCACCATTGGTCAAGAATTTCCGGTTTAGTATAGGCATCCCATACCAGCGAAAGCTCGGCATCAAACTCTCGGGTAACCTTCACTGTTTTAGCCGTTTTGTCGACGGTAAAATCAAATAGCAAGTCAGTTTTCATTTTGCTGTTTTTTAAGCGTTGATAATACCTGGTCGAGTTGATCAAAACGAGTCTCCCAAATCTTTCTAAACGGGTTCAACCACTGATCAATCTCTTTCATTTTTTCAATTTCAAGAGAATAGTAAATCTCCCTACCCTGCTGTTGCGGTTTCACCAGTTCACATTCGGTGAGTACGCGTAGATGTTTGGAAACAGATTGTCGGGTGGTATTGAAGTTGTCAGCGATGGCGTTCGGTGTCATGGCCTGTAAGGCAATCAAGGCAAGAATGGCCCGTCTAGTTGGGTCAGCTATTGCCTGGAAAATATCTCGTCTCATCATATGTATTTTTCATTTTGCGAAACCGAATGGTTGCAAATATATTTGCACCCATTCGGTTTCGCTAAATTTATGGATTAAAATAACTCAATTGGAAGGATCAATTTGAAGGATGCTTATCAAATACAATAGCTACAAAACTTATGATG
>NZ_JBMDWJ010000375.1:0-12899 GCF_048595215.1 Siphonobacter sp. | reverse complement strand
GTTGAGCCGCAACGCAAAGTCGTACAAGTGGGGACTTCGTTGATACGTAAGGTTTCCAGGTAGTGCCAACCCCACCGACCAGCCCGAAATCTCAATTCAAATATTGGAGAAAATCAAATATGAAAATTTCCAACAAGGTTATAAAGGAGGCAAAGCTCAGCGTTATTGGGTCTTCTTTATTGACCGTGTGACTGTTCCAATGGGCAGACAGTATTTTAACGCCTGTTATCTCGATCTCCAGGGTGCGGTTATCCATAGATATTTGGCAGTATAAGGTTGTATAACCGGAAATCTTTGAAGTGTGGCGGAAAAACGAAATTTCCATTTTTGAATACTTCATAGTGTGAACGCCCGGCGAGGCCGTCCACAATGTATGATATTTGGTAAGATGAAAAAGCGGCCAAAGGGGTGCCAGCCGCGAAAAAGGGCGGTGCCAGTAGGATATCCGAAAACGCAGGGAAAAGCCTAGGACTCAGGCAAGAAAAGGCATAAAAAAACCAGCTTTGAAGGGCTGGTTTGGTCAAATCTTAATCATTTAAACGATTCGCAGAGGGTGAGGGATTCGAACCCCCGGACCTGTTACAGTCAACAGTTTTCAAGACTGCCGCGATCGACCACTCCGCCAACCCTCTGTTTGTGAGCACAAAAGTAGTGGTTTTGGGGGCCTGTGTCAAGAGGGAGCGTGAAAAAAAATACTTTTGGATTGGGCTTTTTGTGAGTTTCAACGCGTAGATGCTTCATTTTCAAAGCTTCGACTCCGGGAAAATTTTTGATAATTTTTTGCCTTTGGTGAATGGTACTTGTTGCTGAACACTAAAAAAGGAAGCGAGTGCACTCGCTTCCTTTTTAGAATGGGTCGTAAATCGTACGCTAGTTCGTCATCGCCAGTAGCAAATCGGCCTGGGTGATGATGTGGATGCCGTTGCTCTCGTCGCGAACGAGCAGGGCTTTGTTATCCTTGTCGATGAGCGAGGCCAGTACGTCGATGGTGTCGTGCAGACCCACGAAGCGGAAAGGCTTCTCCATGATTTCCTGTACGGGGACTTCCTTGATGTCGGGCGATTGAATCAGTAAGGAAAGAATCGTCGACTCGGAAATACTGCCCACAAAGCTGCCGGACTCGTCTACGACCGGAATCTGACTGATGCCGTCGCGGTTGAGTAAGCGGATGGCTTCACTCACCCGAGCCTGTTGGGGTAAGGAAATCAACGTGCGACTACGCGGACGAATGCGAATCAGATCCTGAGCCGTAGCAAACGAACGACTTTCCAGAAACCCGTGGTCTTTCATCCAGTTGTCGTTGTAAATTTTGTTCAGGTAACGCGTGCCGTGGTCGGGGAGCAGAATCACCATCACGTCGTCTTCCTTCAAATGCTCGCGGGCGTATTCCAGGGCTCCGTACACGGCGGTACCGCAGCTCCAGCCCACAAACAGACCTTCCTCCCGCGACAACCGACGGGCCATAATCGCCGCGTCTTTATCCGTCACTTTCAGAATGTGGTCGATCAGCGAAAAATCGACGTTCTTGGGCAGTATGTCTTCGCCAATGCCTTCAGTCAGGTATGGGTAAATCTCGTTCGGGTCGAACTCGCCCGTTTCCTTATACTTCTTGAATACCGAGCCGTAGGTGTCCAGTCCCACCGTTATTACGTTCGGGTTTTTCTCTTTCAGAAATTTGGCCGTACCACAAATCGTACCACCCGTACCCACCCCCGCCGCAAAGTGCGTGATTTCACCGCCCGTCTGCGTCCAGATTTCCGGTCCGGTAGTATCGTAGTGAGCCGCCGTGTTAGAGAGGTTGTCGTACTGATTGGGGTAGAAGGAGTTGGGAATTTCCTGGTTTAGGCGTTTAGCTACTGAATAATAACTCCGGGGGTCATCCGGCTCCACGTTCGTCGGGCATACGACCACTTCCGCTCCCACGGCCCGCAGAATGTTAATTTTCTCCTGCGACTGCTTATCGGCCATCGTAAAGATGCATTTGTAACCCTTCGCTACGGCGGCTAGAGCTAGTCCCATGCCGGTATTGCCCGAAGTGCCTTCGATGATGGTACCACCGGGTTTAAGAATACCTGCTGCTTCCGCGTCTTCGATCATCCGCAGGGCAATGCGGTCTTTGACGGAGTTGCCGGGATTGAAGTACTCTACTTTCACCAGAATAGTGCCGGGAATACCCTTGGTAACCTTATTGAGACGAACCAGCGGCGTATTACCAATGGTTTCTATGACGTGATTGTAGTAATGCATAGGAACGTACAGATTTGAGGATTCGCCGGCTCACAACCGGAATGACGCGGGTGAACGAATGAAATTTAGGTACCGAAGAAACCTATTCCGGTTAACCACTGTTCCGATTTCAGGAGTAAATTTGTCCGAAGAAACCAACAATCGAAGAGAATCTCTTCTTTTTATTGATAAAACTATGGTAACCGTATCTCAAGAAGCTGCTGAAAAAATTGTAGAACTGCGTCGGCAGGATGGTCTGACGGAAAACTTCAGCGTACGCGTAGCTGTAAAAGGCGGCGGCTGTTCAGGCCTGATGTATGATCTGAACTTTGCCTCAGAACCCCAGGCGGGAGATATGATTTTTGAAGATAAAGGGGTAACCGTGATGATCGACAAGAAGTCGATTCTGTATCTGGCCGGTACCGAGTTACAATACTCCGGCGGACTCAACGGCAAAGGCTTTGTCTTCCATAACCCGAATGCTTCACGTACCTGCGGCTGCGGCGAAAGCTTTGCGGTTTAAAATAGAATAGTTATTGGTTGATGGTTGTTAGTTATTGGGAATTTAAATTAGGTAGGCCAATAACTTCCAACTGTAGCTAGAGTGAATAGTTGTTAGTTCTTGGAATTCTAGGTTGAGTATACTAACAACTAAGAACCATCAACTAACAACTATCCCTTAAAGCAATTCTTCCTTCGGTGACCAGAACAGGTTTTTGAAATCCTGGATCTGGTCATTTTTTATTTGGATGCCTTCGGCTTCGAGGAGTTCCTGCATCCGATTGCCGCCGAAATGATGCTTTCCGGTCAGTACGCCATTGCGATTGACGACGCGGTGGGCGGGTACGTCGGGAATGGTATGGCAGGCATTCATGGCCCAGCCCACCAGTCGGGCACCGCCCTTCGAACCCAGGTACTCGGCAATGGCTCCGTAACTGGTCACGCGTCCCGGTGGGATGAGCTTGACTACTTCATAAATATCCTGGAAAGCATCGGAAGCCATAGTGAGTACTTAGTTGGTTTGGTTGGCTTCCAGTTTATCCTGAATTTCCCGGCATAGTTCTTCGTACCATGCTTCGCCGTAGGCCCGAATGAGGGGATCTTTCAGGAATTTGTACACGGGTACTTTCAGGGCCGCTCCGTGTTCGCAGGCGGGAGAACAAATGTGCCAGCGGTCGTAATTCAAGGCGTCATACTGATCGTACTTCGTGACGCGAAGAGGGTAGAGGTGGCAGGAAAGGGGTTTCTTCCAGGTAATCTTACCATCCAAGTACGCCTGCTCGATCCCGCATTTCAAGATTCCTTTCTGATCATAAATGGCATAAGCACATTCACGGCCTTCGATCACGGGTGTTGAATAATCACCTTCCCAATCTTCCACGTATAGGCCCTGCTCTTCCACGGCCTTGATGCCATCTTCCGAAAGGTAGGGCTTCACCTGTTCGTATACTTCTTCCAGTTTAGTTAGCTCGTCGGTAGCCAGGGGAGCACCGAGGTCGCCTTCTACGCAACAGGCTCCTTTGCATTTAAGCAGGTCGCAGACGAAATACTGGTCTGCGATGTCATCCGAAATGACGGTATTATCAATGAGTATCATGCTCGTTTTTGTGGGGGTTCGTCCACTAAAAAAGAATAGCGGGAATTTTTTCCCGCTATCAAAATTAACAGTGTCACTGGGTGGTCCGTTCCTTCGGACCGTCAAATATTATTTGTTCTTGATTTTCAGACGTTGTCCTGACTGAATGGCTCCCTCAGCCGACAGGTTGTTCCACTGGCGAAGATTGCTGGCGGATACCTTGTACTTGCGAGCAATTCCAAACAGCGTTTCGCCCGATTGCACCGTGTGATAAGTCCAACTGTTCTCCGAGCGGTTGGCCGGCAGACTACCACTCTGGTTGGGCTGGCTAGGGCGAGGGACGCCGGAACGAACGGCAAAACGGTCGCCTACATTGACAAGGGGCATTTCCGTCAGGCCATTGATATCGCGAAGTTCTTCCGGTGTCAGGTTGTACTTGCGGGCGACGGCAAAGAACGTTTCACCCGGCTGTACGGTATGGTACGAAGTGGCTGCCGCCGCAGGACGTGTTGCTATCTTCTCTTCCGTTACAGCAGGCTTGGCCGTAGGGCGAGCTGCCGTAGTAGGCGTGCCTTTCACCAGAATTCGGTCACCCGTTTTCAGTACAGGATACGAGGTCATTCCGTTCAAATCCCGCAGATCGCTGGGTTTGAGGTCATACTTCCGGGCAATACCGTAGAAAGTCTCCCCAGGCTCTACAACGTGATAAGTTCCTTTGCCTTCAGTACGCGTAACGGGCTGACGCGAAGGGGTGGTAGGAGCTGGAGCATCCGCTTCTCCGGGCGTAACGGGGTACGTATTCCGCGAAGGAGCCGGACGTGGTGTAGTCGCAACCTGTGGTTCACGCGTGGCCGGACGAGGGTTCGGCGTGGTAGGGTTAGGATTCGTAGTTACGGGAGGCCGATTCGCAGGGGTCGAGGGGTTACCGGATGGATTACCGGATACCACCTGACCGTTTTCATCGACGAGTACCACCCGGCCCGAATTTCGCTGGGGCGGTGTAGTGGTGGTCGGTACGTTAACCGCTACTTCAGGTTGTCTGGTCGTCGCTGTATCGGGTTTTCCGGCTACTTCGATGGCTGGTTGTTCTGCTTCTTTGGGTTGTTCCGGATCGGGCAGCGGTACTACCTCGATAGCTGTTTTGCAAGGACGTGTTTTCTGTAACCACAGAACGCGGCCCGGTTGAACGGCTTCAGATTCCGATTTAATCCGATTTTTTCTCAGTAAAAACGACAGACGAATGCCGTACATCTGCGAAACATCCCAGAGCGTTTGTCCGTGCTGTAGCGTATGGTAGGCAACGGCCGCTTTCTTATTTTTTTTCTGGATGTAATACACTTTGCCCGGCTGGATCGCATCGCTCTCCTCCATGTCGTTTCGGGTCAGGAAGCGACTGGAACGAATGCCAGCCCGATCTGCAATCTTTTCGTAGGTATCACCTTCCTGAGCCAGAATACCATCTTTACCGTTGATTTCGTAGAAGATGGGTCCGTTGGACTGGCGACGGCTGGTTGGCGTAATGCGACGTAGTACCGGGAATTCTGGTTCTTTCGTTTTTGTCCGGCGAACGACTGTCGTAGTCGGACGGCTGGCGGTAGTACTTTGTTGAGCGACCGTAGCGGGTCCCGCTTGTGTTGAAGCTACGCCGGGCTGCGAAGGATTGTTCACAACTACGAGCATGACGTAATCGCGGTCCTGCGGAATTTTAGAGCCGCCTACCCAGCGGTTATAGCGACGAAGTTCCACTTCATCTACCCCCAGTTGATCGGCAATTTGCGTGAAGCTTTTGCCGCCGCTGGCTTTGTATTCGTAAAAAGGCGTTTGGGCCGAACGATACCCGCGTAATTCGTTTTCGTAGACCAGCTTATGGGCCAGGCAACGGAGAATGTACCGATCCGTTTTTTCGTCGACGGTAATTTCACGGGCTCCGTTCCACTCGGCGGGTACCAGCGTACGAATGCCGCCCAGGCCCAGGTAGTAGGAGTACAGCGTCGAAACCCAGTTGTTAAGCGTCGTGTTATTCTTTTTCAGATAACGAGCGGCCGCTCGGGTGGAAGCGTGAATATTCTTACGCTCGTCAATTTCATCATCTACGCGTAAGCCGTAATCCGTAGCTGTTTCTTTTTTAAACTGCCAAAACCCAACCGCATTAGAAGTCGATACGGCATCGGGAGTCAGACCACTTTCCTGTAATACCAGGTATTTGAAATCGTTGGGTACGTTTTCTTCCGAAAGGATATTCTCGATGATCGGGAAATACAGGGCTGCCCGATCCAAACGGGTATTGATGGTCGTGCGGTTGGCCAACAGAGCGTAGACATCGGTCTGTACGATATCGCGGGCTCCGGGTTCTAAGTTTACGTTTATGTTGCTGAACGTCACTCGGGAAGGCACCTGAAAGAGTTGAGCAGAAGCAGAAACGTTCACAGCTAAACTAAATGCAACGGTAATGATACCTTTAATCATAGTTGATATGGTTAAGCGATGACTTTCGATAGATGGAAGGTGCGGGAGGGCGAATACAAGCGGGTAAAAATGGAAAATTATTTTTTGCGAACTACCATTAACCCATCCCGAATTGGTAATAAAACGTTTTCAACGCGGTCGTCTTGCTGTACTTTGGCATTAAAATCTAGCAAACATTGGGTGTCTTTGTCAACTTTAGCCCCAGCTTGGGCCACTTTGCCACTCCAGAGTACATTATCAGCGATGATCCAGCCGCCGGAGCGAACCCGGTCGATGGTCAAATCGTAATACGTTGCATAGCTGGGTTTGTCGGCATCAATGAATACAAGATCAAACGTTTCATCGAGCGTGGGGATTACTTCGCGGGCGTTACCAATGCGGTAGTCAATCTGATCCTTATAGTCCGATTCGTCCAAAAATTCTCGAACGAAGGGCTCTAGTTCAGCCTTGATATCAATAGTGATTACCTTGCCACCATCGGCCAGCCCTTCGGCAAAACACAAAGCTGAATAGCCAGTGTACGTTCCAATTTCCAGTACCACACGCGGCCGGATCATCCAAGAGATCATGGAAAGCATACGGCCCTGAAAATGACCGGAAAGCATCCGGGGATGCAGGATTTTAACGTGTGTCTGGCGGTTCAACCGTTTCAGTAACGAGGGCTCCGGACTGGTGTGAGCTTCCGCGTAAGCCTCTATTTCTGGAACTAAAAAATGCATAAACTAAAAATCAATCGAAAAGGTAACCTTTTCACAAGTTAACGATAGTTGCCGGAAACCTTCCCGGCTTTTTCAACTTTCATACCCAAAATCAATTTTCCGGTAGGAAGCTTAGGTAGCTAAATTGATCGAGCGTAAACATCTCATTCGCCAGATCCCAGAGTTGCTGAGACGTGATGGCTTTGATATGCCCGAACAGGTGCTCCAGGGATTCAATCCGGTTCATGTCGAGCAAACTTTTGGCCATCATCAGCATATAACTCATGTTCCCTTCCTCGGACATGGCCAATTGGCCCATCAACTGCTGTTTCGTTACGTGTAGTTGATGACTGGTCAATTGTTTTTCGCGTAAGGTTTTGAGTTCCTTATGGATGAGGGAAAAAGTTTTGTTAAGCTGACGCGGCTCGGTTCCAAAATAAATACCGAAGTACCCCGTATCGGTAAACGGGGTATACTGAGCGTCGATGCCGTAGACTAAACCGTACTTCTCCCGTACGGACAGGTTGAGGCGAGAGTTCATGCCCGGACCGCCGAGTAGATTTGACAGTACAAAGAAGGGGAGACGTTTCTCATCGTTCAACGCGTACGATTGCCGACCCATGGCGATTTGGGCCTGAGTCATGTTGCGACTCATTTCCTGTCTTTGTGGTCGGTAGAAGGTAGGAGCCTGACGAACCCGGTTGGTTCTGCTGGCCGGAATATCTTTCAGCAAACGTTCGGCCAGATCTACCACTTTCTTGAAAGGTAGCTTACTTACGGATGATACTACAATCTTCTCCGTATCTAGATTCTGAACGATGAAGGTCTGAAAATCCTCTTTTTTGTAACGCTTGAGGCTTTCCGCATCCCCGAGAATGTTCGCTCCGAGCTGATGACCTTCGAAAATAAGTCCGTCGAAATCATCCTGAATGGCATCTTCCGGCGAGTCGTAATACATGGAAATTTCTTCCAGGATCACGTTTCGTTCCCGTTCAATCTGTTTTTCCGGAAAGACGGAATGAAAAGTGATATCCGACAGCAAGTCCAGAGCCTTGTCAAAATGCTCCGTCAGAACCGAGGCATGAAAACAGATTTTTTCCTTCGTCGTGTACGCATTCAACTCTCCACCGACATTTTCCAGTCGATTGATAATTTGCAAGTTACTACGACGCTCAGTTCCCTTAAAGGCCATGTGCTCCCAGAAGTGAGCCAGTCCCTGTTGGTGTGGCTGTTCATCCCTAGAACCAATGTCGAGCATGATGCCCACGTGAGCAATCTGCGTATGCGTAAGTTGTTTGTGTACCACCCGTATGCCGTTAGGCATGGTATGTAATTGGTAGTCTTCCATCGATAATCAGTGCACGTTTCGCCGCGAAAGGAAATCCTTTCTTTCATTCCAACATCTCTTCACTGTAAGCAAACAAGCGTTCGAAAAGAAGAGTTTAGCGGAGCTTCAATACTCAAAAGTAACGGACAATGCAGCAAAATGTTAATAGAACTTTTTTAAAATCCGTTCGGACAACCGGAAATTTTTAGTGCATTCCGGTCCTGAACGGATTAAAATTTAGGGAAAATGTATTTCACCTGCAAATATAATACGGAAATCCTAAGCAGTTGGAAATCAAAAACTAAGGATAGTGCATCAAGAGGGCAGAAACCGAAAATCCAACATATGGGTATCGGCTTTGCCATTTTCTTGGCGACCTTTGTTTTATGAAGATTCTGGTTATTCAAACGGCTTTTATTGGGGACGCTATTCTGGCGACATCTTTACTCGAAAAGCTTCACCATCATTACCCGCAGGCTGAAATTGATTTTCTGGTACGGAGGGGCAATGAAAGTTTATTGAAAAACCATCCGTATTTGCATGAAACACTGATTTGGGATAAAAAAGAAGGCAAATACGCGAGTCTTTGGAAGTTACTCCGTCACATCCGTTCAAGGCAGTATACGTACGTTATCAATGTACAGCGATTTGCCACGACAGGGTTTCTAACCGCTTTTTCCGGAGCCGAAACGACGGTGGGATTCGACAAAAATCCCCTGAGTTTTCTCTTTACCCGCAAGATCAAACACCGGTTCGACGGTCCGCACGAAGTGGAACGTAATACTGATTTAGTGGCGTGGTTTACGGATGAACACGTATTTCGTCCCCGGCTTTATCCACCGAAACTTAACTTCCCGCCCCAAACGCCTTACGTTTGTCTAGCCCCTTCATCGGTATGGTTTACGAAGCAATATCCCGAGGAAAAGTGGATTGATCTAATCCAGCAATTACCAGATTCTCTGCACGTGTATCTACTAGGTGGACCGGGGGACAAGGATTTGACCGAACGTATTCGGCAGGCTGCCGGCCGCAGTCAGGTACACAATCTGGCTGGTACGCTTAGTTTGCTGGAATCCGCTGCTTTAATGCAGGGAGCAGTTATGAACTACGTAAACGATTCGGGGCCTATGCACCTGTGTTCGGCGGTGAATGCTCCAACAGCGGCAATCTTTTGTTCAACCGTACCAACGTTTGGATTTGGCCCTTTATCGGATCAATCGCAAGTCGTAGAAGTACAGGAATCGCTGACGTGTCGGCCCTGTGGTATTCACGGGTACAAGTCCTGCCCACAAGGCCACTTTAAATGTGCTCGTGATATTCGTACCGAACAATTATTAGATGCATTACCGGCCTGAATTTAAAGCGTAATTGTGCCTTCATTTTTGGGGTTATAGAAGCCCTCTTTGCCCTTGAAATAAAATTGATGCAGCTCATACGAACCCTTGGGAAAGTTCTCTTGGCGTATATGACCATTAAGATTGTATCCTTTGCGGGTGAGTTGCCCAGTAGTTACAAACTTTTTGACTGAATTTCGAAAAAGAGTCGTGTACAGTAAGAAGGTATCCTTTGCCGAAACCATGGCAATAGCATAGCCCTCTTTCCGGTTGAAGATGGCCGGAGCTTCCCCGTTATAGAGCCGTACATTCACAAATCCCTTAGGCATCAGATCCATTCCTACGTTTGAACAGGGAAAAAAGCCCGCCTCCGTTACTTGCTTGTTTCGAAACGCGGTGTGCAGGTCCGTAGAAGGTAACTGTACGAGTGAATCTTGATTTTCAGAAAAAAACGTATTGTAAAATCGCTCGTAAAAGAAGGTAGGCTGGTAACAGACCCACTGTCCGCTTTTCGTGAAATTCAGATACCCGAGATCTAAAATATTTCGCTGATTCAGAAGGTTTGTATAGGAATTAAAATGCCAGCATCCCCAGAAAAAGATACTATAGGCCAGACTTACATGCAAAATAGTTTTTCGATACCGTAGTTGCCGGGTCAGATAGCCCAGACAGAACAAACCATTGGCAATAGCAATGACCGAATAGGTATAATAACGGCTTTTAAATACGACGAATACTTCCTGTGAAGAGGATCTGCCAAAGGCAACAAAAGCGAAAGTAATAACGATGAAAGCGGAAACAGAAATAACCGCAATCAATCCCCGATTTCTGTTTCGGTATGCCTCGATAAGGGCTAAGAAAAATAAAAGTAGTAGCAGGAGACCTAAGTAGATCGAAAAGTAAGTAAAAGAAATAGGAAACTCGCCATCCGAAAAATCCAGAAAGTCGTTTCTAAAGTGCGAAGCTCCGGCTAGCCCCGCAATGAAATTGATTATTTTAACAAACAACGCTTCGGATACATGTGATAGCTTGTTACCCGACGGTGTTTCGTTTAGAGCAATGCTATAGAGATAAGAGCCAATACTAGCTACCGAAACGAATACCCATCCAAGAGTAAATTTAATCTCCCTTCTTAGGATCAGAGCCAGAAAACCCGCGGGCCAAACGGCCATTCCGTTGCCGGAAGAAAACGTACAAATAAAGCCACTGAGCGTAGCCAGTAGGAAAAACATTACATTCTGCTTGGCAGGTTTACAAAGAAAATAGATGGTCAGAAAGCAAAGGAATGTGACAGAAAAATGCTGTAACGCTGCCATGGTCCAGAATATAGCCTGATACGGAGCAAAGGATACGAGTACCAGCGTAATCGCAATCAACCAATAACGAGATACCGGGATAGCTTGCAGCCAGTACTTGTAAAAAAAGAAAATGCTACACCAAACTAGGCCCGCTCCCAAGGCAAATAAGGGCAAGGATATTTTTCCAATAAGTGCGTATAAGGAAGTAACGAAAAGGTTAGAAAAGAGAAGTTTATGTTCTACAAAGCCATTAGTGAATAGTAATTTAAGTTTTTCGCTGAATGAATTTGCGTATTCTAGATGTAATAAGAACTGGTAAATACTGGGCAGATCATCACCAAAGGGAATAGGAGAAATAAAATAATATTGCAAAAAAAGATAGAGGAAAAGTAGGACGCCACAAACGACGTATACCAACGTTTTCTGGGAAGAATACGACGTTTTTTCTAACTCCATAAGAATACTAAATGGTTTCTTTGGAAAGATATGCTTAGATTAAAGATTGGGTTAATGTTACTAATTAGGAAAGAGGTAATGGGTTTCCCGTTGGCAAGATAAGGTTTTTCTAAAAATATAATTTATAGCCCATTAAATATACGTTGACATAGTTAGTAAATGGCAGCGAACCTACTAGTCTAGTACCTGTTTTTCAGTCAAATATTTCCAGAAACGGCGGGGCAAGTTCCGGACATGAAGTTTCAAATTGCGGCGGGCCGGAATATTGGCACTTTTAAAGTAATCTTTCCAGAGTAATTGATACATTTCTTCATGATGATCTTCCGAGATACGAGCTGGTGTATCGAAGTTATGGCTCCGCTGAAAATCCAGCGTAATGAGTTGTAGACGCTGGAGATCATAATACAAGCCATATTGGCGTACGTGATCATAAATTACCCAGGATTGATCGGCGTAACGGCCTCGGAAATGTCCAGCAATAAGAGGCAAAACATTATATTTCGGCTCGATAGGAGCGTAATACATACCGTCTTGCGTCTGTTGAAAGCGTACAAAAGCTTCCAAGTGATGTTTTTCCCGTTCGACTTTACGGGCCATCTGATGCACAAAAAGCACGTGCTCGTTGCCGTAATTGCTTTCGGCCTGAGCTATGCCATTAAATACGTATACCGCAAATCCAAACAAGTGTTCGTAGGCCTGAGGGCGTTCCGATAAGAAGGTACAATAGACAGCTCGCCAGGCTTCTTTAGAGAGCTGTTTCCGTAGGCCCGTAGCGACTCGCGTAGCCTTATTAGAATCTGTAATGACGAAATACGTCTGGCTGAAGGCCTGTGGGTGATAGTGTTTGGTTGAACTAACCATAATAAGCCCCGGTTTTCGATTATACCAGTCGAAGATCAGCGTCAGAAAACCTTCGAAAGTGTCGTCGAATACGTAAATCTCCATTTAGAAAAGAGTTAGCTGCTGGGGCGACTGCCGTTTGTTCTGACCTGAGGAAAGTATAAAATGTCTAATCTGGGACGCTTGCCAGTCTTTGGAAGCAAACGGCGAGTCCGCACACCGAACGAAGTACTTAGCCCGGTTGTAGGCAATGCCCAGGTTCTGTAATTGATACGTTCGGAGTTTACCAAACTGTCGAGCCGCTACGATCTTTTTAGCCGAGCCCACACCAATGCCCGGTACCCGCAGAATAAGTTGATAATCTGCCATGTTGATGTCTATCGGAAACAAATGCAGATTGCGAAGAGCCCAGCTTAGTTTAGGATCAATCTCCGGGTCAAGATTGGGGTGCGTATCGTCGAGAATTTCATTCACCCGAAAGCCATAAAACAGCATGAGCCAGTCAGTCTGATAGAGTCGGTTTTCGCGTACCATTGGTTGAGGCGTTCCTATACTCGGTAACAAAGAATCTTGCCGAATGGGGACGTAGCCGGAGTAAAACACCCGTTTTAGATTATATGCTTTATAAAACTCATCAGCCGTAGCCATAAATTACAGGTCATACACGGGCGTAGCTCC
>NZ_JBMDWJ010000374.1:0-6831 GCF_048595215.1 Siphonobacter sp. | reverse complement strand
AGGAAGCGGGAGCAGTAGTATGGCCAACACCTATAGTTATAACGTAAACGCGTATTTCCTGTATGAGAAAAACTTCGCCGAGAAACACTATCTGAATACAACGCTGGGAGGAGAGTACAACAACCAGACATTCGAACAACTCAATACCATTTCCAGTGGTTACGCGATTCCGGCATTTGGCGTGGATAACATCGGAAGTGCTCAGAATCAGAGTATCGGCTCATTTAAGGAAACTCGAACGCTGCAATCGGCTTTTGTGCGGGTCAATTATTCATTCAAAAGCAAGTACGTGCTGAATACTTCGTTGCGGTTGGATGGGGCTTCTCCTTTTGCCGAAAACAAGAAATACGGCCTCTTTCCGGCGGTAGCTCTGGCCTGGAATCTGAATGAAGAAGGCTTCATGAAAAACGTAAAATTCGTGTCGAATGCTAAGTTCCGGGTTTCTTACGGCGAAACGGGAAGTCAGGCCATCGGGCCTTATTCCTCGCTCACGCAGTTTTACAGCGGTTTCTATCAGTATGGGCAGGAGGGAGCCATCGGAACGAGCTTGTACTCCACGACGATCGGTAATCCCAACCTGTCCTGGGAACGCACCCGGCAACTTAATGCGGGTTTAGATTTCAACTCCGCCAACGACCGCTTTGTATTTAGCTTTGATTTCTACAACAAGCGGACCCTAGGTCTTTTGCAACCGCGTACGCTGCCCTCGCAGTCGGGCGTGAGTACTATCCTCGACAATTACGGTTCGATGGAAAACCGGGGCGTGGAAGTCAGTGTACAGGCGAATATCATCCAGAAGAAAAATCTGGTATTATCTTCTCGTCTGAACGTCTCCCGAAACATCAATACCCTGCTGGATTTGGGGGAACGCAAGACGCCCGATTACGTCAACATCAGTGGAAATCTGCTGGGCGGTACTTCGGGTATTCTGATACCGGGGCAGCAGGTGGGGCAGTTTTACGGGTTACGGGTTATTGGACTGGCTCAGCCCTCGGACTTTACGAACGAAGATACTCCCCAGTATCCTTACGCCATTCTCAGTGATCAGATTCCGGGAACGTGGAAGTACCAGGACTTGAATAATGATGGTAAGATCGACGCCAACGATCGGCAGGTAATCGGAAAATCCAACCCGGATTTTATTTTCGGTTGGACGAATGACTTCACCTGGAAAAACCTGAGTGTAACGGCCTTCTTTACGGGTTCGGTTGGAAATGACGTATTGAACCTGACGCGTTTTTACCTGAATAATGGGTTGCTTGATTACCAGGGTGTCATCTTCAATCAAACCGAAGACTGGTACTACAACCGCTGGACTGCCGATAGGCCCCATAACAACGTCCGGTATCCGAGTACGCAACGCGGCATCAGTTCGAGCGACATCAATTCGGCGATTCTGGAAGATGGCAGTTTTGTTCGGCTGAAGATGCTAACGATTTCGTATGGTTTTCCGAAAATCGGACCGATCCAAAACCCTCGCCTGTTTGTAACGGGTACCAATTTGTTCACGCTGACCAAGTACACGGGTTTCGATCCCGAAGTAAGTTCATTCAACCAATCACTCTTACAGCAGGGCATTGATTACGGAGCCTATCCGGCCCAAAAGTCTTTCACGATTGGATTGTCCTGTAATTTCTAATGAGCCAACCTATGAAATCAATAATCTTTGTTTTGAGCTTGCTCACCTTTGGGCTGGTGGCCTGTCGGGATAATCTGAAGGAAGAACCCTTTTCTTCGCTTTCCGAAGATCAGGTGTTCAGCGACGAAGATGGCCTGAGTAAGGCGACGCTCGGCGTATATCAAATCTGGACTTCGGCCAACTATGCAGACGTTTGGAGTCGGTTTATTCTGAGTGAAGCCGGACAACGGTACACCACGGGCGGTATTCTCGGTCCCGGTGGCGACCCTTTCTATCGCTACGGGCATTTACCTTCGGCGGGTGCTTTTGATGCCGTGTGGAGCCGCATGTACAAGGTAGTATATCGGGCTAACATCGTGATTGATAATGCCCGTCGGGCGGTCACTAACGACACACTGGCAACGCCCTACATCGCTGAGGCCCGCTTCTTACGTGGCTATGCGTACTTCAATCTGGTGCGAGATTTCGGCAGCGTTCCCTTGCTGTTACGTCAAATTGTTTCGCTCAACGACCGGGACCTAATTTATGCTCCGAAAGCAACCACGGAAGAAGTTTACGCCGCTATCGTTGAGGATTTAACGTTTGCAGAAAACAACCTGCCCGATCAGTGGACGGGTGAAAACCTGGGCCGCGTTTCGGCGGGTACGGCCAAGGCCATGCTGGGTAAAGTCTATTTGCAGATGGCGGGCCGACCCCTGAACAAAACGGAATACTATCAGCGAGCTGCCGAGAAATTTCAGGATGTGGTAGGAATGGAAAACGAAGCAAAGTACAACTTCGGGCTCATGGACGATTTTCGGGACGTGTTCTCACTGGAAAATGAACGTAATAAGGAGCTGGTCCTGTCCTTCGGTTATTTCATCAATTCCTCGAATCCGAACGGAAACATCTTTCCATTTAATCTTTTTCCGCGAGGATTAGTAAATGGCGATGAACAAACGAGTTTTGGCTACACCTACGATTTCTATAGACTCTACGAAAAAACCGATACCCGGCGGGATTTTACGCTGGTCGATCGCTACGTGTTTCGGGGCATTGCCAATGGCGGGGCTCAGCCGGGCGACAGCATCATTTATGACCCACAAACCTGGCATTACCGAGTGAAACGTACGGGTGAAATTTTCCTGCAAAGCAATTTTGAATGCGGCGTGGCCTATGGAAAAATGGCTCGCGTCGCTCGTCCGGAAGGATCGCCCGCCCAGGGCTACAGCTCGGATTTGATTGAACTGCGTTTCTCGGACGTACTGCTTGGTCTGGCGGAAGCCTACGTTGAAACGGGGAAACCCGCTCAGGCTTTGCCGCTCTTGAACCGCGTACGAAACCGGGCCAAAGCGACCCTAGTACGAACCAGTGACGCGGCTTCCTTGCGACAGGCCATTCGCCGGGAACGACGGCTGGAACTAACGGGTGAATTTACCACCGTCTACGACATCCGCCGTTGGGGAACGCTGAAGGAAGAAATGGACGCTATCACGCCCCGGCAGATCATCAACAGCGTACTGGCTCCGTACAGTACCAAGTTTGAAATTTATCCAATTCCGCAGTCACAGCTGGATGCGAACCCCAATTTGCGACAGAACGATGGTTGGTAGAAACACCAAGAAAAAGCCGATGGTTGATACAACCATCGGCTTTTTCTTGGTGCTAACGCGAAACTATTTCTTCAGGATCGGCAGCAGGATTTGACTGGCAGCCGTACTGTTATGAAATACTTTGATGTTTGCCTTTTGAAAGTCAGAATCCTTGGCCTGATAAATGTCCACAAACTTCTGCGGATTGCGATCCACCAGTGGGAACCAGCTACTTTGAATCTGTACCATGATCCGGTGGCCTTTTTTGAAGGTATGAGCCACGTCGGGTAACGCGTATTTCACCTGCGTTACTTCGTTGGGTACAAAGGCTTCCGGTTTCTCGAAACTCTTCCGGAAACGACCCCGCATCACTTCACCGCGTACCAGCATTTGGTAGCCATTCATAATGTAGGAGTCTTTATTGGTGTACTGGAAATCGTCGGGAAATACGTCGATAAGTTTCACCACGAAATCAGCATCTGTACTGCTCAGAGCAACCTGTAAGTCGGCCAGGAGCGTACCCGCTAGCGTAACATCTTCGGTGAGTTCATCCGTCTTGAATACCAAAACATCGGGGCGAATGGCCGCGAATCGCTGATCGTCTGTCATGTATTCCCGCGTACGGGAGCTTTTCACCCCTTCTGCGTAGGGAACGGGTTTCGCCGGATCACTTACGTATTCGGTAAAGGTACCGGGAGCGTTCGGCTGTTTAAAACTCAGTTTGCCATTCGCCTGCAGGTATAGCGGTGTTTCGGTAATCCCCTTGGGAGGCCATACATCGAAGGTTTGCCATTGGTTTTCTCCGGTAAAGAAAATTGTAGCTTCTTTGAAGGAGGCCACCGAGCCTTTACCTTTCAGGTAGTAATTAAAGAAGGGTACTTCCACTTTTTCGGCATAATACGTACTGGTAGGACTGCCAAACTGCACGTTACCGAGAGAAGAACCATCGCTGCCGCGACCTGCCCACTGACCGTGGAACCAGGGACCCATGATGATCTTATTATCATTTTTGGCTTTCTTCTCAATGGCCTGATAGGTGGTCCAGGCACCGAAGCAATCTTCGGCGTCGAACAAGCCACCGACGACCAGTGTCGCAATGCCCGCAGGTACTTTGTCCGCGAAATTGCGAACGTTCCGGGCTTTCCACCAGGCATCCATATTGGGATGCTGCATCATTTCATTCCAGAAGCGTACGCTGTCGCCGGCCATTTTCGTGAAATTAGGCAAGGCTCCCGTTCGCAGGAAAAAGTCGTAGCTATCGGCCGTAGGCAGGGTCATACCTTTCGGTCCGACGCTGGTGGGTTTAGGGTGCGGATAACCGAAACCCCGGGCAACGTAAAAGTTGAAGGCATCCATGAGCATAAAGGCCCCATTGTGGTGAAAATCGTCACCTAAGAACCAATCCGTTACCGGAGCCTGCGGGCTGGCTGCCTTGAGGGCCGGGTGATTGCTGAGGGCGGCCATCGTCGAGTAAAAACCGGGATACGAAATGCCAAATACGCCTACTTTCTGGTTGTTATTGGGCAGGTTTTTGACGAGCCAATCGATGGTATCGTAGGTATCACTGGCTTCGTCGACGTCGGTTTTAGCTTTTTTGCTGGGATTAAAAGGCCGAACATCCTCAAAGACGCCCTCGCTCATCCAGCGACCCCGTACGTCCTGAATGACCATGATGTATCCTTCTTTCAGGTACTCTTTGTAATGGTTAATGTAAAAAGGCCGATACACATCTGCACCGTAGGGGGCACAGGAGTAGGGCGTCCGGGTCATCAAAATAGGATGCTTCTCGGACTGATCTTTCGGCAAATAAATGGAGGTGAAGAGGCGAGTCCCATCTCGCATGGGAATGTACTGCTCCAGCTTGGTGTAGTTGTTGCGGTACCAGGTAGAATCGGCGTTCTGAGCCTGAGCCAACAGGGGTAACAGCCATACCAGTAAGGTACGAAGGTGTTTCATAAAAGGTAGGTTTGTAAGAGAAGAAACGAAACTGTGAAGTTACACGGAAGTTGATACGATTGCAGAGATTGCCGAATTTTCGGCTGAGAAATTTTATCCATAAAAAAAGCCCGACCGAAGCCGGGCTTTTTCAGCAGAAAGTCTGAAAAGACTATTTTCCACGCAGTGAACGAGGGATATCGATCGTAGCGATAGGAAGACTCTTTGAGTTCAGGATTTCAACGTTTTCAACGTTTACTTCGGCAACCCGTACGGATTTACCTAAGTCAAGTCCTTCGATGCTTACTTCTACGAAATCAGGAATGTTTTCAGCCTGACCACGCAGCGTAATTTTACGTAATTTCTGAACCAGTTTACCCCCTTTGATAACACCAGGAGAGTTACCTA
The DNA here is from genome assembly GCF_048595215.1 of Siphonobacter sp. Lineage (NCBI taxonomy): Bacteria > Pseudomonadati > Bacteroidota > Cytophagia > Cytophagales > Cytophagaceae > Siphonobacter > Siphonobacter sp. The sequence goes on along the minus strand of NZ_JBMDWJ010000374.1, from coordinate 1,278 downwards.
CAAACTTCAGGGGAACGTTTACCTTGATAGGCTTGTCCGTAATTTCCAGGAAGTCAGCGTGCAGCAGTGCGTCGTTAACGGGGTGGAATTGCGTGTCCTGAAGAATGGCTTTGCGAATTTCACCTTCGATGTTCAACGTTACTTCGTACGCATCGGGCGTGTACAAAAGATCACGGAACAGAATGGTAGGAGCAGAAAAGTGAATTTGCTCGCCACCTCCGTATAATACCGATGGAATAAGTCCTTCGGCCCGAAGATCTTTCGATTCTTTCTTGCCGAGATTCGCTCTTTTAAACCCTACAATCTCGAGTTTTTTCATTGTGTTTGGTAATAAAAAGCTCCGGGTGAACCCGAAACCACGTTAGTAATGAATAAAAAGGGAACTAATTGATTCGTGATCACGAATGCGTCCAATGGCTTTGGCAAATAGCTCGGCCACTGACAATACCGTTACTTTGGGGTTGTCCTGTTTCTGAGGAATGGTATCCGAAACGATCAGTTCTTCGAGTACGGAATTGTAAATATTATCGTGAGCTTTTCCGCTCATCACCGGGTGAGAACAGATGGCCCGTACGGATTTGGCTCCTTTGTCGAGTAGCAGCTGAGCTGCTTTGCAAATGGTACCTCCCGTATCAATTAAATCATCGACTAAAATAACGTTGGCGTCCGTCACGTCGCCAATCAACTGCATGGAAGCAATTTCGTTGGCTTTCTTCCGGAACTTATCCACGATTACCAGGTTCGAGCCGGGGAAGAAACTGGCAAACTTCCGGGTCCGGGCTACGCCTCCCACGTCAGGAGAAGCAAACACCAGATTATCCAGATTTTTCGAGCGGATGTACGGAACGAAAATGGACGCCCCTTCCAGATGATCCACCGGAAAGTCGAAGAATCCCTGAATTTGCCCCGCGTGTAAATCCATCGTAATCAGACGATCAGCTCCGGCCGCTGTTAGCAGGTTCGCCACCAGCTTGGAACCGATGGAAACCCGCGGCTTGTCTTTCCGGTCCTGGCGAGAATAGCCGAAGTACGGAATCACTACGGTGACGTAGTGAGCGGAAGCCCGGCGGGCCGCGTCGATCATCAGTAGCAGTTCCATCAGGTTTTCGGCTGGTGTAAACGTGCTCTGGATGAGAAATACATCGCAACCCCGAATGGATTCGTCGAAACTCGGGGACATTTCACCGTCGGCAAAACGTTGCACGGTGACGGTTCCCAAATCTTTGCCGTAGAAACGGGCAATTTTTTGGGCTAGATATTGACTGGAACTGCCTGAGA